>JAVBYP010000162.1 GCA_030823965.1 Sideroxydans sp. | reverse complement strand
CGTCACTCTCATTGCACTTGAACTACTCGCCCCTGCACCAACTTGACTAGACTCTAACCGGAAGCGGTTCCGTAGTCGCCACAATGATGTCGCTCTGCACCCGAATGATATAGCGACTGTCAATCTTCTTGATGCAACTAAAAACTTCTGAGATATCTGGACGCCCCTCGCGTCCATCAAAAGTGCGAGCATCATCAACGAAAATCACATGGCCACGCACTGGGTGGGTGGCTATTTGATTAAGGGAGATCAGAATTGGATCTTCGAATTCGCCTTTGCCTGTTACGCCACCGCTGTAATGACCATCCAACCAGAACACTGCCGATTCTTGTAGCCCTGCAAGAACTTCTGGCAACGTCTTTGCGCAATCACCAAGCACGATATGCACATTCTTGTCCTTCGCAAATCGCTCGCAAGCCGCTTTGTGCAACACCGTATCCACCTCGATTGAAGTCACATTCGAGTAAGTATCTTTGATTGCGGCCACTGTATCGCCATAGTAAGTCCCAGTCTCGACAAACACTGAAGGATGCGGATTGGGGATGTTACGTCGTATCACCGCCAGTTTTATCGATTGCGGCGGCAAAGGATACTCACCCCTGCGAATAGCAGCACAGTAACTCTGCTCCCTCCGCCGACGATCATTCATACGCTTTAACGCGCGAAAAATTCCAGTTTTTTGCGACATATCTTTTCTCCGGGAAATTATGAATTTGTTATAGAAAAATAAAATGACCAAAATTAAACGATAAGGAAAACTAGGACAGGCTTAGCATTTGAAAACGACAAATTTCATTTATTGGTATCTGAGAATCCGACTCACTTTCTCCGAACCATTTGGTAGGCAGAAATACCTGCTGACCGACTTCATTCAGCAGTGCGGCACTGAGACTAAATTGACTATTTGAACAAATAAGATATTTAGCTTGCCTCATCAAGGCATGTGCAACATGTGGATTACCACCGACAACAAATGAACAATGCTCGAAGAGTTCATTTAGATTTTTCTTAATCTCTTCCGCCACTTCTGAATCTGAGATCACGACAACCGCGGGAACGAATTTTGAGAGAGATCTTGCCATGAAGACAAAGTCCATATCACCTACCAAATGGCTTGCGACATTCACGTAATCGCCACGTCTGATATGAATGCACAGGCAATCATTGTTGCCATTAATTTTGCGGCATTCCTCAAGAATTGAAATGCTGATTGGAAAATGCTTCCTCACCTTTGGTTTGCGCAATGCTGCGATAGCCAACCTCAACTTGTCGACGCCATCTGTTATGACCCTAGGGCCATTGCGCTTGAATATAGATTTTTTGTGTTTGCTAGTAGGAAAGGTTGTCACGGGTAGATCATACTGTCCGAGCTCATAATTCCAATACGAAAGCTCTCCCTTATTGCCAACCGTGGCCGTTCTTGCAGCCTGCTTGAAATAGCTAACATCTGCACATATATTTTGACCTTGCTCAAGCAGGTCAAAATATACCGCCGCACTCAATATCTGAGCGCCTAGCCCACCCGTAAAGGTAACAACAATCTCTGGCTCCTGCTTTGTACTTTGACTCATGATTTCAAGCTAATGATGATTTTTCACATTGTACCTAAAATCTACTTGTCGCTATCTCACCTGATTTAGCCAACACATTCGGCGTGTGATTGATTAATGGCACATCCCCCAAGGGCTGCGCGCAAAATCAAGAAAAGGCCCCTCGCACCCCTTTGGATATGTTCCAATACGCACATGAAACCTCCGCTCGGATTCATCGCCAATGAGTAGCGATGCCTCCCCAGACAATTTTTTACATATGAAAATCGCCTTCTGCTCTGACATCAGTCAATTTCACCTCGACCGCCTCCGTGATCGCAGTTGGTCGCAGCAATTCCTAGGCTCTGCATGGGCTACCTGCCTCTACGAACGCAAAGCAGAGCTAGGAATCGAACTTGTATCAGGTGATATCGCACTGCAAAAAGTAAAGTCTGGCGAGTGGCTAGCAAGCGAGGTGCATGTTGTGCAGGAAATGGATGCTCGCCATGGTCTAGAGCTATGCCGACGAGGCGCTATCCCCTCCATCATCATGATGCTTGAATCTCCCCTTATCGCTTATCGCAGCGTCGATCGCCTTATGCGATGCAATGTGAAATTCAAACATTGCATCGGGCCCAAGCCGATCTTCGAAGGGATTCCAGCACTTCAGAAAGCGCAACACTGGCGACTTTCATTTCCTAGTTTTTGGCTCGAAGAAATACCTGCACCACAGCCATGGGAATCACGCAAGAATGCCGTGCTAGTTGCCGCTAATAAATACTGGCGCGGAAAAGGATGGGCACATGTACGCAATACTCGTGATGCCTTGAGGGTATTGAGACACGGCCTACGCAAGCGCCTTTCCCAAACCTATCAGTCCTGTTGGAAACTACAATTGCATGATGCAAGGATCGATTTGCTTCACGTACTTGGCCTGCAGAATAAAATCGAGGTGTACGGACGTGGCTGGGATGACATTTCAAATTTACCCGCAAACCAAGCCGCAAAGATCAACGACATCCAGACAGCGCTACGCGGCTTATGTGATGATAAACATAAACTCCTGAGCCAATACAAATTCACCATTGCTTATGAGAACACCGCATACCCAGGTTACATCACTGAAAAAGTGATCGATGCCATCGTATCAGCCTCCATCCCCGTGTATCTGGGCGCACCAGATATATGCGAGCAATTGCCTATTGAAACATTCATTGATGCGCGAACCTTTACCTCGCCGGAATCTCTCGCAGAACATATGGATAACCTGACCGAGTCTGAGGCGGATGCAATGCTAGAGGCCGGAAGACGTTTCTTGCGATCTCCTCAAAGCAAGCGATATTCATACGAGGGCTTCGGCGAATGGGTCGTAGCTTTGGTACGAGATGAGATTCCGTGAATATGAGCGAAAATATGCCCATCGAAATCGAAGTATTGGTACTGACCTACAATAGAGCGCCGCTTATTGGTGCCACCCTCGAATCATTACTTGCACAAGTTCGCCCCGCATTACGCATCTGCGTGCTCGATAACGGCAGCACCGACAACACCAAAGAGGTTGTGCAATCATTTTCAAAGCGGGGAGTTGAACTTGTTTGTCGGCCATCGAACGACCCTAAAATCTGCTGGGCTGAACTTCAAGCTATGGCTCGCGGACCGTGGACCATGCTGTTTCATGATGATGACTTGCTACACCCGAACTATCTGCGTGATGTATCAATAGCGCTATCTCACACGCCAGAATCGACTGTCGCAGTATCTTCGATGCGCGCCCATCAAGATCCTGAAAATGAAGCATGGGCAAAAGTCAGTGGTAATCATTACGTCGTTTTGACTGGGCGGCAATTAGCCACCAATCTATACGCGGGATTCCCGATGCCATTTTGTTCGGCAGTCTATCGAATTGATGTATTACAGCGGGCTCACTTAGAATTCGAAACCTACGGCAAGATATGTGATCGCCCATTTGTGATTGATGCTGCCTTGGCTGGAAAAGCAGTGGTTATGCTCGACCCCTATGTAAAATACCGACTACATGCAAAGCAAGACAGCACCGATCAGGCTTCGGGGCCATTCCTTGCTGAGGTACTTGGATTACAGCGCTACTATCGCAAACTACTAGGAGAGCGGCTGACAGATCCATCTGGACGAATCTTCTTGCGCCGCAACTACAAAAACTTGTTAAGAGAGCATGTCCGCCTAAACCAAAACATAGCTCAACCTATGTCGCCAGAAATATTTTGGAGGGAGGCCCTCAAAGCTGAAGCAACGTCTAAACGGTCACTGCGTTGGGGCAAACTTTATGCAATCCTGACGCAAATTCCCAAAAGACTCGAGAGAAAAATCAAGTCACTAATTCGTTAAAATTGTTTCAACTGCGTATTTTCGGAAGGGGCGCAACCAACGCATCCTTATCACGCCCTGACATACCAGTCGTCCCAGCTTGAGAATTTTTCGCAGACTCGCTTGTACCCGTTGCGGAGGAGGAGATCATAGATCTTTTCTCTCTCCTTCGTATAATTGTGCTCAACGGTAATCAAGTTAATCTTGTACTTAGAGAAATCGAAATTGCTAAGTATGGTCAACTCAGATCCTTCCGTATCCACAGAAAGGTAATCGATCTCATGCGGCGCGCCGTGCCTATCGAGTAATTCGTTCAAAGAAATGGTCTCCACCATGTAGACATTCCCTCCCCGCCTATCTTCGGTTCGACCATCTGTGCCAGAAAATGCATTGATCGTTGAAAGTTCCTGAGCGGCAACTTCATTGAATTCAAGCTGTTCACCGCTCTTACCCCAAACGCATTTCGTTTCGATAATACAGTTTCTGTTGGCCTTCAACTCTGCATGCCAGCATCTGGCTGGTTCCGCCAAGATCC
The DNA here is from genome assembly GCA_030823965.1 of Sideroxydans sp. Classification (GTDB taxonomy): domain Bacteria; phylum Pseudomonadota; class Gammaproteobacteria; order Burkholderiales; family Gallionellaceae; genus Sideroxyarcus. Next base: position 6,055 of record JAVBYP010000162.1, on the reverse strand, counting down.
CATTCCATCCGTAAGATTTTTCCAGCAGATAGCTATTACTCAAAGTCACGCCATTGGTAGCGCCAAACTCGACGAAGAATCCTCCCCTTTTTTCTTTCGTCATAACTAGCACGAACAGGTCTTGGAATATCTGCGCCTTCGAGGCACCGAAGTTTTTCAGCACATAGCCCAACAGCGCCTGTTCCTTATCTTCGAAAGATTTAAATTCGCTTTCGCGATATTTCATGATCGCGCAAAACAATTCACCGGGCTCAGATGCATCCAGCAGATCGAGACCAAATATGTTTCCTAACTGCCAAAGTTTTCTGCGAAAGAATTTTTGCTTTTTCATGATCAATCCAAGTTAATTAGTAACACCTGCCAGATTTCCGGCTTTAGCAGAGAGGGCCTCCTTATAAATACCCTCCATCTTTTCCGCCAATCTCTCCCAATCGTGTTTCGCGGCAGTCAGTGATGCGGCCTCTCCCATTTCTGCGCGGCGCGCATTATCTGTCAACTCGATCATGCTGCCGGCCGCCACTTCCACATCCTGCTGTGTAGGCAAGATATAACCGTTACTGCCTTCTTCCACCAAATCTTTGGCGCCAACATTGGGGCTGACGATCACAGGCAGTCCCGCCGCCATCGCCTCCAGTACCACCATGCCAAAAGTGTCATAACGCGAAAACAGAACGAAAGCATCTGCCGCACGATAATAGCGTTCTAGCCCTTTGACCTGAGTCCCCGCAAACGTCACCGCATCAGCTATATCCAGCGATTGCGCCAGCTTGCCGTATTTCGCTTCATCGCCACGCCCCACAACCAGCAGGCGAATATTAGCTGAGGGCTTAAGCTGCCGTGCTTTGGCCAACGCAGTGATAATTGTATCTAGTCCTTTGACCTCGAAATTCATCCCGACAAAAAGTAACAGGATATCCGAGTCGCCGATTCCATACAGTTGCCTGATTTCGTTGCGACATTCAACACGATCAGGTTTTGCAAATCTAGCCACTTCCACACCCGGATGTACGACACGCCATTGCCCGGGCAGCATTTCATATTCCTGCCTAAAAGCCTCCATGGCGAGTGTTGAAACGGGAAGGAAAAATGAACGCCCACCATCACGAATTAATTTTCGTTCGGTAGCAATTACGGCGCGATCGTAAAGACTTGGATTTTTTTTACGCACATCTCTAACCCAACCAACGTGGGGAACGCCGTGCGCAGAATATATATCTGCGTTCAAAGTCCAATGGTGCGAATGCACCAAATCAAAATTCAGCTTTGAGATTTTTTGATTCACGAACCATGAAAATGCAAGGGGGCCCAAGAAACGGGGAAAATACACTTTAGGGATTTTATGGAAAGTAATTCGATCAGAATGCGCAACCCAATTATTGGCAAAAACATGTATCTCAAATTGCACATTCATCGCCAAGCGTTCAGTAATCTCGCTCGCAAAGCGCTCGCCTCCGCCAACCAAGCCATACTTAGGCACCACAACAGCAATCTTATGAGGCATTCTGCGATCCGATTCAGTAAATGTGATCCATGTAACATGGGCGAGCCAGAAATTTTGGGCACAGACCCTCTCTGCTCATTTTTAGGTCTGATTTAGTCGTCATTCCCTCCTACGCGTGAACGACGAATTGGACTTAACCAGATCTCCTTATGCCATTAAAGCCAATAATCATTAACCACTTGAACAGTCTATCACGGCTAGAACACTGGAATTATTCCGCGGGTCCTGCGCACTGAAAGTGATCATTATCAACATGCTCTAAATACACACTGCGCCAAGGGAATCGTAGTAATTCGCGTCAGGAAAATTGCATCATCCTTGGATTTTCATCTTATGAAGCTTGCGATATTTCAGATAAGTCGTGCGCGCATTCATTACTGCTATTTGCCATCCGCACTTACCATCCAACACTCCAAGTCTAATGATGTAAGTTCTCAGGAATGCCCATCCTCCACTCAAAATCGCCCCCAACCAACTTGAACTTCTACCAGCCTGATACATCTGTTTGGCAGCGGCATCTGAGTACTGTTTTACTTTGCGTTCAACGTCGTCCCGCGTCAGATAGCTATAGTGTAAAAGCGAATTCTTAAGTTTAGAACTAGCACCAGTAAGTAGAACACTCTCGTGAACCAGACTATCGGAGAATCTCCCCTTGTTGCGCTTGAACAAACGCAACACGTAGTCAGGGTGCCAGCCGGAATGATGAATGAAGGTGCCACAGAATTGTGAAAGGCGCGGGCAAAAATATCCGTCTGCTTTTTCTTCTATCATCGCCTGTTCGATCACTGCCCGTAATTCAGGTGTGACGCGCTCGTCCGCATCGATAGAAAATATCCAATCTTTCGTCGCATATTGCAGCGCACGATTCTTTTGCGGCCCGAACCCTGGCCAATCATGCTGGAACACCCTCGCCCCCATGTCTCTAGCGATGGATACAGTGCCATCTGTACTGCCAGAATCAACCACGATTATCTCATCCGCCCATGCCACTGACTCCAGACAAGGCCGAATATTGGCTTCTTCGTTATGTGTGATAAGAATGACGGATAGGGAAGTCACTTCAATGCCCGTTCGATGCAGGTGAGTATTCTGGCACCCAGCACTTTAGTTGATGCCGCACGCTCTCATCAGAGCAAGCCTCGTCAGATCCAATCCATTCCATCATGTGCTCTAGCTCTTCGCGCGAAACAGCTCTCGCCTGTGCGATACGCAATTTTGGGTGGTGCGTTTGCAATGTGTTCTCGTCGTCTGCCAGAAGCTCTTCATACAACTTCTCCCCCGGGCGCAGACCAGTAAATTCGATCTTGATGTCGTCCTCGGCCATACCCGAAAGGCGAATCAGATCTTTGGCCAGATCGACGATCTTCACCGGCTCACCCATATCAAGCACGAATATCTCGCCGCCCTTACCCATGTAACCGGCCTGCATCACCAGTTGTGCGGCTTCAGGAATGGACATGAAATAGCGGGTGATTTCTGGGTGCGTCACCGTGACCGGTCCGCCCTTGGCGATCTGTTCGCGGAATTTAGGGATCACGCTGCCGTTACTGCCCAGCACGTTGCCAAAACGAACAATGACAAACCGCGTTCCGTCCGCACGCTGCAATCCCTGGCAGATGATCTCGGCCAACCGCTTGGTGGCACCCATCACATTGGTCGGGTTCACCGCCTTATCGGTAGAGATCAGCACGAACTTTTCCACCCCGTGCCGTTGCGCACAACTCGCCACGCGCCAAGTACCGAACACGTTATTGCGCACCGCCTGCCATGCGTTATCGCGCTCCATCAGCGGCACATGCTTATAGGCGGCAGCATGGAACACTACATCGGGAAGATAGACACCGAATACCTGATTTAGGCGCACGTCATCACGCACATCGCCTGCCAAATAAACGGCATCAAGCTGCGGAAATTCCTCCCCCAGCTCCTGTTCGACGTTATACAGAGCGAACTCACCGGACTCATACAGCACCAATTTAGCCGGGCTAAAACGGGCTATCTGGCGGCACAGTTCCGAACCGATGGAACCGCCGGCTCCGGTTACCAATATGACTTTCCCGGCCAGCTGTTGATGCAATCCGGCATCGTCCAATTGCACAGGATCGCGGCCGAGCAGGTCATCCAGCTCGACTTCACGCAGCTGCGAGAGCCTGACCTGACCGCTCATCAAGTCATCGAAGGAAGGGACGGTCAGCGCCTTGATCACAGCAGCATTACACAAATCAATCGCACGTTTACGCTGCTTATGCGAAGCGCTGGGCATCGCAATGATCGCCTTATCCACCCCTAAGCTCTGCGCAATCTGCGCAAGCGCTTCCAACCCGCCCAACACACGGATACCGTTCAGTACATTTCCGATCTTCTGCTTGTCGTCATCCAGAAACCCGACCACACGCCATAACGGATTACGTGCCAGATCTTTAGCCAAGTTGAAGGCCGCGTCTCCGGCCCCGAGAACGAGTACCGGCTCGCCATGTAGCTTGATATCGGCAAACAGCGCTTGCTCTTTCCATAGCCGATAGATCAGACGTCCACTGCCCATCAGCAAGATCAACAAAGTCGGATAGATAACCAGAACGGAACGCGGCAATATCACATTGAGACGCAACATCCAGAAAAGTAGCGGGATAACGCCCGCTGCAAAAGCCACTGCCCAGAATATTCGCCGCAGATCGTTGATGCTGGCATAGCGCCAGACGCCGCGATACAACCCAAACTGCCAGAACACAATGCCTTGCAACGGAATCACCCAGGCCAGCGTCAGCCAAACTTCCTCTATGATTTGCGGAGAAAGCTCGAAATTGAACCGCAACAAGTAAGCGAAGGCCCAAGCCAGCGCGGCGGCGGCCAGATCGTGTAGCACGGCCAAGGTTGATCGCAGATTATTGTTTGAAGTCCGCAGCACGATCAATACGCGCTCTTGCCGCGCATCCCACCAAAGACCGTCATCAGAATGATCTTCAAATCAAGCCAGAGCGACCAGTTGTTGATGTATTCGAGATCGTGCTGCACACGCATTTCCATTTTCTGCGTGGTATCGGTCTCCCCGCGCCAGCCATTCACCTGTGCCCAACCGGTGATGCCCGGCTTGACCTTATGGCGCAACATATAGCCGTGTATCAGTTTGCGGTACTCCTCGTTGTGCGCCACCGCATGCGGACGCGGACCAACGATGGACATAGTCCCCTGTAGCACGTTAAAAAATTGCGGGAGCTCGTCCAGCGAGGTGCAGCGCAGAAAAGCACCGAGCTTCGTTACACGCGGATCATTTCTGGTTGCCTGCGGAACATTCGGACCGTCTTCCAAAACACACATGCTGCGAAATTTCCACACCTCGATCACTTGGCCGTTCAACCCATAGCGGCGCTGTTTGAACAATGCTGGCCCCGGCGAAGTCATTCGCACTGCGAGCGCGATCACCAGCAGTAACGGGGAAATCAACAGCAGGATCAGGCTTCCCAGCAGCAAATCTTCCATGCGCTTGATGAACAGACTTGTCCCAAAGATAGGACTCTCAAACACGCTAACGAGCGGGACATCGCCCAGACTCCGCCAGCGTGACTGAAGCAAATCGGACACGAAAAAATCCGGCACGACACTGACTGACGCCGTGCTATCGGCTAAGCGCTCCAGCAAACTTCGGATCTTTTCTTCTTCGCGCATCGGATATGTGATGTATATGTTATCGAGTTGCTTCTGATGGACCTTCGCCATCAACGCATCGATATCGCCGGAAATTTTATATCCTGCTTGGGGAGACTCCGCATCGTCGTAGACACCGTCAATATGCAATCCCATCCAGGGGGAACTCGAGATCACATCGATTAGTTTGGCAGCATGCTTGCCGCCGCCGACAATAGCGACAGAGCGCGAGTTTAAGCCCTGTTTCCTAAAATGCCGGGTCGCATAACGAATAACCGCACGCACGCCAACCAACGCAAGCGGCGTTGCAATCGCCCATATCAAAATAGTCGCACGCGAGAATTGAACGGCGGATTTGCTCAGAAAAATCAGCGCAAGCAGAATTCCGCAAGTTAGCATCCATACGATAAAAATCGTTTTCGCTTCATGCCAGAGGGAATCAATTCGCCAGGACTTGTAGAGTGCATGCCATTCCGCAAATAGCGAGAAGCTCACTATCGAAATAACTGCCGCCAACTTGTAATGCAGAATCGGCTCGACACCGTAACCTTCTATCGCCAGCCACAAAACCGATGCAATCACCATCGCGTCCAACAGACGGTGGAATAAACCTAATTCCCAGCTATATTGACGCGCAAATCCAGAAGGAGGAAACATTAAAAATCCCGTTCGTTACTTGAACACTTCGCGGCATCACATTCTCCCGCGCCGCAACTATCAAGAAGATTGATCCACGATAGATGCCAACTCTACCGCAAAATTCGTAAGCACAATCTCCTTATCGAGGTGCTGAAGTGCGTACTCCCTGCCGGCCATTCCCAGCTTGGTACGCAGTTCGGCATCCGATGCCAGCCTCTTGATCGCACCGGCAAAAGCCGCCCCATCTTCCGGCACAACAGCCAAGCCGCGCCC
>JAVBYP010000249.1 GCA_030823965.1 Sideroxydans sp. | reverse complement strand
GTGTCGACAGTTGCGTTGGTGGGCGCAGATTCCGGCTCGGTGCGGCAGTAGTCAGGCGGTGCGGTCTCTGGTTGATGCATCTGGTGCTGGCTGTGGTCCATCGTCATCGCGGCATGGTCGTGCACAGGGGCGGCAGCCGTTGTCGTTGTGGCAGCAGTATGTTGAGCGTGGGCATCACCGGTCGGAAGTGGCACATACCACACCATCAACAAGCTGTAACACGCCACGGTCAATGCGGCCATACCCCATGTGTATCGGCGCGGCAGGGTGGCTGCAGCCAGCACCAAGGGCAATAGGTAGAGCGAGACGAAGGGGTTGGTCGAGCCACCGCCGAAGTACAACAGCACCGTCAGCGCATTCACATCGAGACATAACTGCAAGAACAATTCGAGGTTGCCGACCGGATAGTCGAGTGACAGGCGCCACCACGTGAGCAAGTTGACCAATACCAAGAACACCACCGTGCCGATCATCGGCGTCCACGCGAAATCCGTACTCAGGAATCGATGCACCAAGATCAAGGTCGCGAATTGCGCGAGGATGGCCCAGTTGCGCAGCATGAATAAGCGGCGCAGATGCGAGTGCCCCGTTTGGGTGGAAAGTAGTGAGGAGTTCATGGCGAGTGATTCTACTGGAAGCCCGCCGTTATTGGGGTGCGACAAAATGCCGCAGAGTCGCTGAGAAAAAATTCCATAGAATGCGCGCAGATTTTTTACAGGAGAGAAGACATGCAACAAAAGATGATCGTGGCTGCTGTGCTGTTGGCGATGACTGGCGCCACCTATGCTGCCGAAACGGCGACGATGGATGAGGTGATGGTGACAGGAAAGACCATGGCGCCTTTGCCCGCGAACAGTCCTATCAGTGAACAAAACATCGCGTCAAAACGTGCAAATAGCAGTGATACTGCGAACATGCTGGATGGTCAGCCGGGTGTGAGCCTGAACGGGGCTGGCGGTGTATCTAGCCTACCTTCGATCCACGGTCTGGCCGATGATCGTATCCGCACCAAGTTAGATGGCATGGACTTGATCTCGTCCTGCCCAAACCACATGAATCCACCTCTTTCCTATGTGGATCCCAGCAATGTTGAGTCCATCAAGGTTTATGCGGGTGTGACACCTGTGAGTGTGGGCGGCGACAGCATCGGTGGAGCTATCGTTGCTGAGACGCGCTCTTCAGAATTTGCCGCACCAGGACAAGGAGTACTCGTCAAAGGTGAAGTGGGGGCTTTCTACCGCAGTAACAACCAGGCGGTTGGTGCAAATGTTGCAGCCACGCTCGCCACTGAGACGCTGAACATCAGCTACAGCGGTGCGACAGCTAAAGCGGACAACTACACTGCCGGTGGCAATTTCAAGACCTATGATTTCACAGGGCGTGTTGGGCATACTCTCCCGCGCGATGAAGTCGGTTCCACCGCTTATCAAACACGCAATCACACGATCGGAATGGCATTCAAGAATGAAGGGCATCTATTCGAAGCCAAACTCGGTTTGCAAGATATGCCCTACCAGCTTTACCCGAACCAACGTATGGACATGCTCGACAATCAGCAGAAGAGTGTGAACCTGCGCTACCTCGGCCAACTTGATTGGGGTTCGTTGGAGGCGCGTGCTTATAACGAGAAGGTGGATCACTTCATGGATTTTGGGGCGGATAAGCGTTTTTGGTACGGTACAGCTTCAGCCAGCGGCCCCACAGATGGTGCTCCATGTAGCCCAATTAGCGGCACCTGCGCCGCTGGTATGCCTATGTACACCGAGGGTAAGACGACAGGAGCGAGCATCAAGGCGGACATCGAGCTCACCGAACAAGATTTGTTGCGAGTGGGAGGTGAAATTCAGCAATACCGCCTGAATGATTGGTGGCCGCCGTCTGGAGCAAACATGTATCCGGGCACATTCTGGAACATCAAAGACGGACAGCGAGATCGCGCCGCATTGTTCGGCGAATGGGAAGCACGTAAAGATGAGCAATGGATGACGCTGTTGGGCGCTCGAGTCGAGCAGGTGAAGATGGATGCAGGCGATGTAGTGGGTTACAACCCTGCTGGTATGGGCAATCAAGGGACTGACGCCAATGCCTTCAATGCAATCGACCGCAAGAAGACCGACAACAACTGGGATATGACAGCACTGGCACGCTATACCGCCAATGCACAATACGATATCGAATTCGGGGCGGCACACAAGGTACGTTCACCTAATATGTACGAGCGCTACACATGGTCCACCTGGCAGATGGCTGCATTGATGAATAACTTCGTCGGTGATGGCAACGGCTATGTGGGCGATGTCAATCTAAAGCCAGAACAAGCCAACACACTTTCTGCCACCTTCGATTGGCATGATGCGGACAGTAGCTGGGGCGTCAAGGTGACGCCTTACTACACCAAGGTCACCGATTATATAGATGCTAGGCAAGTGACCACATTAGCGAACAAGTTCAACGTGCTGAAATATGTCAACCAATCGGCACGCCTCTATGGCTTCGATCTTTCCGGCCACATGGCGCTGGGAGAAAGCAGTTGGGGTGAGTGGGAGGCGACTGGTCTGCTCAATTACACCAACGGCAAGAATGAGACCACCGGGGATGGGCTGTACAACATCATGCCGCTCAACAGCAAGCTAGCGTTGAACCAGAATATGGGCGGCTGGAACAATAGTGCTGAGTTGGTGTTGGTGCAGGCTAAGACTACGGTCTCTGCCACCCGCAATGAGATCAAGACTCCTGGATATGGCTTGATCAATCTACGTGGTAGTTATGCATGGAAGCAAGTGAGCGTCAATTTCGGCGTAGAGAATCTGTTGGATAAGTTCTACTACCTGCCGACCGGTGGTGCTTACACCGGACAAGGTACGACCATGTCGATCAATCCTCCCTCGGGGAACTATCCACAGTGGGGAACGGCTGTGCCAGGTATGGGACGTTCGATCTACACTGGATTGAACTATAAGTTCTGATCGTGTTGGTAAGTTGAACAGCTAATTTTTAGTGCCTGATTCGGGCTAGAATGACGCGCCGCATCGCAAGGTGTGGCGCGTTTTAATTGAGGAGAAAGCAATGAAAAGAATTCTGATGACGAGTTTGTTGGCGATGACTACGATGACATCTGCCTATGCGAGTGATGTGAAAGTGAAAGACGCTTGGTCGCGTGCGACTGCGCCCGGTCAAGACAGTGCGATGGTGCAAGCTGTCATCACTAGTAAGAAGGCTGCCAAATTGGTAAGTGTCGCTTGTAAGGATGCGACCACGGCTGAATTGCACAGCATGGTGATGGAAGGTGATTTGATGAAGATGCGCCAAGTGGATGCCATCGAGCTGCCTGCGGGCAAAGCGGTGGACTTGGGCGCCGCAGGCTATCACCTGATGTTGATCGGCTTGAAGCAGCCGCTCGTGGCTGGCAAGAAGACCCATTGCGAGATGATCGTGCGCGCGGCTGACGGCAAAGATACCAAGGTGCAGTTGAGCGCCAAGGTCATGCCGATGGCGCAAGCGGCGCATCACGAGCATATGCATCATCATTGATCCGTAAGGGAGGTCCGTCATGTTGCGAAAACTGTTAAGTGTGGCGTTGCTGGTATTTGTGACTCAAGCATGGGCGGGCGCCAATGACGTGATGGTGGATAAGGTGTGGATGCGCGAGAGTGTGCCCGGCCAGCAATCTGTCACTGTGCAGATGAACCTCTATGTGACCAAGCCTGCACGCCTGTTGTCAGTGAGCAGCCCGCTCGCGACATCGGGTGAGATACAGAACGTGGAGAAGCGCCACGGCAAGATGCAGACCTCTACGGTGCAGAGTCTGAAACTCGTGCCCAACAGCACGCTCATCTTTGGTAATCGCGGTATATATCTGGTGTTGAACGGCTTGAAGCAGAGCCTGAATATCGGCGACCGTGTGCCAGTCAGTCTGGTCATCGAGATGGGTGGCAAGAAACAGACCGTCGACCTTGAGGCTGAAGTGAAAGCGCTGGAATTGAGTTACAAGCATTACAACGATCCAACCGTGAAAGACCATAGATAGGAAAAATGGATTTTCATGCTGAACGGGCGGCTTGATGCCGCCCGTTTTGTTTTTGCCTAGAGTAGAATTCGCGGCGAATTTATTTAAGGATAAAGCCATGCCATTGACCGCTGCCACCGCCGCCCAGAAAGCCCATACCCTGTCCGAGGCGCTGCCCTATATCCAGCGTTTCTTCGACAAGACCATCGTCATCAAATACGGCGGCAACGCCATGACCGACCCCAAGCTGCAAGAGGGTTTCGCGCGTGATGTGGTGTTGCTCAAGCTGGTCGGGATGAATCCCGTGGTCGTACATGGAGGCGGACCACAGATCAACGACTTATTGCAAAAGGTCGGCAAGAAGGGCGAATTCATCCAAGGCATGCGCGTCACCGATGAGGAGACCATGGATGTGGTCGAAATGGTGTTGGGCAAGGTGAACAAGGACATCGTCAATCTCATCAACCGTTACGGCGGCAAAGCAGTGGGACTGACAGGGCAGGATGGTGGGTTCATCCGCGCCGAGAAGTTATTGCTGGAAAGCATTGCTGAGCCGGGCAAGATGCTGGATATCGGCCTAGTCGGCGACATCAACAAGATCGACCCCTCCATCATCACCTTCCTTGATTCAGGCGATTTCATCCCAGTCATCGCACCTATCGGTGTGTCGCCTGATGGTGAGACATTGAACATCAACGCTGACGTGGTGGCAGGCAAGTTGGCTGAGGTTTTGCATGCTGAGAAGCTGGTGCTGCTGACCAATACGCCCGGCGTGTTGGATAAGGACGGCAATCTGTTAACTGGACTGACGCCCAAGCAGATCGACGATCTGGTGGCGGATGGCACTCTTTCCGGTGGCATGTTGCCGAAGATCGGCTCGGCGCTGGATGCAGCTCGCGGTGGTGTGAAAGCGGTACATATCATCGACGGGCGCGTGGAACATGCGTTGTTGCTTGAGATCCTGACCGACGAAGGCGTCGGCACTCTGATCAAAAGCAAGTGAACGAACGCGTCTGGCTCTTCGACTTAGATAACACGCTGCATAACGCGACGCCGCACATCTTTCCGCACATCAATCGCAGTATGACGGCCTATCTGCAGGAACATCTGCAGTTGGATGAGGAAGCGGCGAATGCTTTGCGCGTGGATTACTGGCAACGCTATGGCGCCACGCTCACGGGCTTGATGAAGCATCACGGTACCGATCCCGATCACTTTTTGTGGCACACACACCAGTTTCCAGAATTGGGGAAGATGGTGGTGCGTGAACCGAGATTGCGCCATGCGCTGAAAAATCTGGCGGGAAGCAAGATCGTGTTCTCCAATGCGCCCATCCATTACGCGCAGGCGGTGCTGGAATTGTTGCGTGTGGATGACTTGTTCGACGATGTATTTTCCATCGAGCATTCGCGATATATGCCTAAGCCACAGACGGCAGGTTTCAGGCGCTTGTTGCGCAAGCATCACATCAAGGCGGCGCAGTGTGTGATGGTGGAAGACAGTGCGGAGAATCTGAAGACGGCGAAACGGTTGGGCATGCGTACCGTGTGGGTGAGCGATGCGCTGCGCGCTCCAAGTTTTGTGGATGTGAAGATACGTGATGTGTTGGAGCTGCCGCGCGCAGTCTCTAAACTTTAAAAAGGAAACGACATGGCAGCGAAACCGGGCGAACGCAAACTACAGATCCTGCAAACCATCGTTGAGATGCTGGAGCAACCCAAGGGCGAGAAGATCACTACCGCTGCGCTGGCTGCGCGTCTCGATCTATCAGAGGCCGCGCTGTATCGCCACTTCCCCAGCAAATTCATGATGTACCAAGGCTTGATCGACTTCATCGAGCAGACCGTGTTCGGTCTCATCAACAAGATCAGCACCGAAGAGCAAGATGGCTTGAAACAGATCGAAGGTATCGTTGGCCTGTTACTGGGATTCGCGAAAAAGAACCGTGGCATGACGCGAGTCCTCATCGGCGATGCATTGGTCAATGAAGACGAGCGCCTGCAACAACGCATCAACCAACTGCTTGATCGTGTCGAAGCGACGCTTAAACAATCCCTGCGCATCGCTGCCACCCAAGGCAAGCTAGACGCCGATGCCGACTTTGGCGCACATGCCAATCTGCTGTTGTGTTTCGTGGTTGGACGTTGGAACCAGTTCGGCAAGAGCGGCTATGCCAAAGACCCCATGGCGCAATGGCCGCAGCAGTGGGGAATCATTAGAAGCCAGTTCAATTAAGGCTGCGGTTGCGCCCCCAAATAAAAGCCGCTATATTCCTGCCCATGCACTTCTCTAGACACATCTCGCAATCGCATTCCACCTTCAGCCTGCTGGCCGCGCTGAAGCTGCGCTCGCGCGCAAACTAAACCCACCCCATTAGTTTCAAAGCAGGCGGCTCGGTTGGTGTTGAGCCGTGGAAGAACAATTGCATCGGAGTAAAAAATGACTGACAAATTGATCATATTCGACACGACATTGCGCGACGGCGAGCAAAGCCCGGGCGCATCCATGACCAAAGAAGAGAAGTTGCGCATCGCACGCCAGTTGGACAAGCTGGGCGTGGATGTCATCGAGGCAGGTTTTGCCGCTGCTAGCCCCGGTGATGCGGATGCCATCAATAGCATCGCCAAGGTGATCGAACGTTCTACCGTATGTTCCTTGGCGCGAGCCAGTGAGAAGGATGTGCGTGCGGCGGGTGAAGCCATCAAGCCGGCCAAGCATGGACGTATACATACTTTCATTGCGACTTCACCCATCCACATGCAGCACAAGTTGCGTATGTCGCCGGATGAGGTGGTGTCGCGTGCGGTGCAAGCGGTGAAGTGGGCGCGTGAATACACAGATGATGTGGAATTCTCTGCTGAGGATGCGGTGCGTTCCGATATCGATTTCTTGGTGCGCATCTTCGACGAGGTCATCAAGGCGGGTGCGAAGACACTGAACGTGCCTGATACGGTGGGTTACAGCATCCCGCTGTTGTGGGGCGAGCGCTTCAAGCAATTGATTGCGCGCGTGCCGAACAGCGACAAGGTGATCTGGTCCACTCATTGCCATAATGACTTGGGCATGGCTTCGGCCAATTCGCTGGCCGCCGTGATGAACGGCGCACGTCAGGTGGAGTGCACCATCAACGGTTTGGGTGAACGTGCAGGTAACGCTTCGCTGGAAGAGATCGTGATGGCGGTAAAGACGCGCCGCGATGTGTTCACTTGCGATACGAACATCGATACCACACAGATCGTGCCGACATCTAAGTTGGTGTCCAGCATCACGGGTTATCCAGTGCAGCCGAACAAAGCTATCGTCGGCGCGAACGCGTTCGCACACGAGTCCGGCATCCATCAAGACGGTGTGCTGAAGCATCGTGAGACCTACGAGATCATGCGTGCCGAGGATGTGGGTTGGGGCGCGAACAAGTTGTCTTTGGGCAAGTTGTCTGGCCGCAATGCCTTCCGTACCCGCTTGCAGGAATTGGGCATAGTGTTGGGGAGCGAAGATGCGTTGAACGCCGCTTTTGCACGTTTCAAAGACTTGGCGGATCGCAAGAGCGAGATATTCGATGAGGACATCCAAGCCTTGGTGAGTGATGAGGAAGTCACGCAACTGAGTGACTATTTCCGCTTGGTTTCCATGGGGGCACACTCCGAGACGGGTAAGTTGCCCGTGGCACGCGTGATCATGAGCGTCGGTGGGAAAGAGCATCAAGCTGATGCACAAGGCGGTGGCCCGGTGGATGCGACATTCAAAGCCATCGAGCAGATAGTGAAGAGTGAGACCGAGTTGTTGTTGTATTCAGTGAACAACATCACCAGCGGCACGGACGCGCAGGGCGAAGTGACTGTGCGCTTGGCCAAGGGCGGGCGTGTGGTCAATGGTCAGGGAGCGGATACCGACATCGTGGTGGCGTCTGCCAAGGCTTATCTGAATGCCTTGAACAAGTTGGATACCGGGATGGATAGGGCGCATCCTCAGGTGTGATCCAAACAAGCGATTCCGAAAGGAGGCGGTATGAGGTTCGATACAGGGATGAAGGTGGCGGCGTTTTGCGCTGTGACATTGGCATCGAATCTCGTACTGGCTTCTGAAGGGCGAGTCGCCAATAAAACGGGTAAGGCACAACGGCAACAGATCAAGCGTGTACCGGTTAAGCCTGACGTGGTTTCCAACAGTGCGACGGAGAAGTCGCGAGTGGTAGACCCCAGTGTGACTGGTGAGCCCATCCTCAAACAAGAGAGCATTCCTGTTGAGACGATGGCACCGCCTTTGGAGTTGAAAGGTGTTCGCGGTTAGTTCTTGTTTGCTTGCGCCAGAATAGTGGCACGTGCCCGAGCCGCATCAAGTACCACTTCAGCAAAGTCACTTCGATAAGTCTTGCCATCGACGCGCAAGTCGAAACCGTCGCAATCCACACCCATCAATGAGATCTCCTTAGCTTCAGCGAGTCCAAGTGATCGTGCCAGCGCTTTCCGCTGTTCGGTATCGAACTCACCAATCAATTCATTCTCTTCCGACATCAGTGGGTAACTTGGAAGGCGATAGTTGTCGGCTTTGACCCAGTGGATGTCGCCGAATCCGCCGATGTAGCGGATCGCAAAGGGAATGATGCGGAAGAAGTTGAAGTCTGCCATCTCGAAGTAGGTCTGCGCTTCCGGGAAGTAACGCAGATAACGTTTGCCGCAACGCTCGCGCTCGGGATCGAATGTGGCATTGCCAACCAAGGTGACTCGGCCTTGAGTTTGGATGTGTGGGTCGTTCTGGTCATGCGTGATGAGGCTGACGCGCGAATCACTCAAGATGTTCTTGGTGTGTTCAGCCAGTCCGCTGATAAGGATGAGCAGGCTGCCGTCGTGATCCACCATGTAAGGTGTGATGGAGCCGAATGGGTGACCATCGAACTTCTTGGAGAGGGTGGAAAGTGCGCCGTAGCGGTGTGCGCGTAGCATCTGACGTGCAGTGCGGGCGTTGCTTTGGGATTGTGGGTTGTCGGTTATCATGCGAGGCATTGTATTGAGATATCGGTGGATATGAAACTTCGGAATTTCGGTGTGATGGATTCGTTGCGTTTCCTACGCTTCGTTGCTGTTCGCCTACAACAAGATCGCTGCACTGAAATGGCTGCTAGCTTGACCTTCACGACTTTGCTGTCGTTGGTGCCATTGCTCACCATCATGCTGACGGTTTTCTCAGCATTTCCGGTCTTCACCGATTTGTCGGCACATCTGAAGGGATTCATCCTGTCCAATATGTTGCCAGAGACTGGCGGCAAGATGATCTCGCGCTACATGGAGCAGTTCGCTGAGAGTGCCTCACGGCTTACGGCTGTTGGTATCGTCTTCCTAGCGATTACCGCGATGTGGATGTTGGTCACCATCGACAATGCTTTTCATCGCATCTTCCGCGTATCGCGCCAGCGCAACCTATTGCAACGGGTGTTGGTGTATTGGGCGGTCATCACTCTGGCGCCATTACTCATTGGCGGCAGTCTTTCATTGACTTCTTGGTTGATCGGTCTGTCGGTGGGTTATGCGAAGCAGATCCCAGCGTTCGGCATCGAGATGCTCAAGCTGATCCCAGTCGTGTTGACGACGGCGGCTTTCACTTTGTTGTTCCGTGTGGTGCCGAACCGTTATGTCCCGATGCGCCACGCAGTGATCGGCGGTGTCATCGCTGCGATCGCTTTCGAGTCGATGAATCAAGCTTTTGCCTATTACATCTCACACTTTCCCACTTACAAGTTGGTGTATGGCGCGTTCGCTAGTCTGCCTATCTTCCTGCTGTGGATCTATCTGTCATGGTTGACCCTGCTGTTCGGTGCCATCATCACGGCCTCCATCTCGCATTGGCGCAGCACGCATGCACTGAAACTCGACCAAGCGGCACAACTTTATTTTGCCTTGGCGATGCTCAAGTTGATGCACAAGAGTTTGCAGAGCGGTGAGGTGCAAGACTTGGTCGGTCTATCGCGGCAGTTGCACATCGGCTACGAGGATGTGGAGCGCATCTTGAATAAATTGGTGAGTGCGAAGATCGTCGCCAAACTTTCTGGGCAAGGCTGGAACATGGTGCGCGCGCCAGAGCGTATCCAGTTGTCTGAACTCACGCGCATGTTCTTGTTGGATGTGGCTTTGTTGCCCAAGCAATCAGGCGATGCCGACATCCGCGCTTGGTTCAATGGCTTGGAGAAACATCTTGCCGAGAGCAGCAACCCGACCTTGAGAGAAGTATGGGATAAATGATTTTGAGCGGTTGCCGTAGTGGGGCTTTTCAGCTCTAATGCGCGGCCAGTTTGTGTAGCGGATGAAAAATCTAAGGAGATATGTAATGGGTATGTTTGAAAAACTATTCGAAGGCGCATTGTGGAATAGCCGCTTTGTTATTTTGGCTGCAGTAATTGGTAGTTTGCTGGCTGGGTTTGCGATCTTTTATATCGCGACAGTGGATGTGGTGTATGTGTTCCAACATGCTATGCACTATGCCG
>JAVBYP010000271.1 GCA_030823965.1 Sideroxydans sp. | reverse complement strand
AGGCGATGACTTCCTCTTGTGCCAACTGGGCACGTAGCTCGGTTACGGAATGGATGAGTCGCATCAGAAAGAATGTTCAGCGGTAGGGAATGCGCCTGACTTCACTTCAGCGACATAGTTGGCAACCGCTTGCGCGATGGATCCTGCTCCCAGCATGAAATCCTTCACAAAGCGCGCCTTCTTACCGGGATAGATACCCAACATGTCGTGCAGCACCAACACCTGTCCCGAGCATCCAGCGCCCGCACCGATGCCGATGGTAGGGATTGAAAGATGTTGCGTGATGTCTGTCGCCAACACGGCGGGCACAGCTTCCATCACGATCATCCCAGCACCCGCTTGTTGCAAAGCCAATGCATCTTCACGCAGTCGCTGTGCCGCAGCATCGCCCCTGCCCTGCACTCGATAGCCACCCAGTTGATGCACCGACTGTGGAGTGAGACCAATATGTGCGCAAACGGGGATACCGCGCGAGGTGAGAAAGTGGATGGTCTCAGCCATCTCGATACCACCTTCGAGCTTGACCATCTCTGCCCCCGCCTGCATCAATTGCACAGCATGTGAAAAAGTTTCGCGTGCGGAGAATTGGGAAGTACCAAAAGGCATGTCGGCGATGATAAATGCTTGCTGCGCACCCGCTACCACACAAGCGGTGTGGTAAGCCATCTGCTCGATGGTGACAGGCAAGGTACTCTCGCGACCTTGGATGACCATGCCGAGCGAGTCACCTACTAGCAGCACATCGACACCGTTGTTCTCCAACAGCGTGGCGAAGCTGGCGTCGTAGCAGGTCAGCACGGCGATCTTCTCGTCCTTGCCACGCATGTTCTGCAATGTGGTGAGCGTCTTACGCATCAAGCCCTCTCAATTCCCGCCGACGTTGAAGTATTCGCGTCGCCCACGCATCTTGTCGATACGATCCAGCAACAGTTTGAAGTCGTTGTCATTATCCACAAAATTCAGATACTCGCTATTCACCACCAACACGGGCGCTGCCTCATAGTGATGGAAGAACTCGCCATAGGCATCTGACAAGCGAGTCAGGTAGTCATCCGATATCGCGCGCTCATAACGATGTCCGCGACGCCTGACGCGCTCGATCAGAGATTCGGTGGTGGCTTGTAAGTAGATCACCAAGTCCGGCTTTGGCGCCTGTGGTGCCAGACTTTGGTAGATGGATTGGTAGAGTTTGTATTCGTCGTCGCTCAACGTGAGGCTTGCGAACAAAGAGTCTTTCTCGAACAGATAATCGGAGATGGTGCGGCTACGAAACATGTCCATCTGCGCCAGATCACGCACTTCATTGATGCGCTGGAACAAGAAGAACAGTTGCGTGGGTAATGCATAGCGCGTCGCGTCATCATAGAAACGAGCAAGAAAAGGGTTCTCCTGCGGCTTTTCCAACAACATCTGCGCATCGGCATAGTCAGCCAGACGCTTGGTCAAGCTGGTCTTGCCCACACCGATGGGGCCTTCGACGACGATGTAACGATATTTATTCAGTGGCATTCAGCCGCTCCAGAGATTGTCCTGCGCATCGCTGCGATGCTTCGTCCGCCCTGCCGACACCGGGTATCACGCAATCGGGCGCGATCTCCACCAAAGGTTGCAACACGAATGCTCGCAGATGCATCTGCGGATGCGGGATGGTCAAGCCATGCTCATGATGCATGAGGTCGTCATACATCAGCACATCCAGATCCAATGTTCTCGGTGCGTTGAGGAACTCGCGTGTGCGTCCGCACTCAAGTTCCAATGCCAGCAAGGCTTCCAACAAGCCGCGCGGCGTCAATCCTGTTTCGACCTGGACCACGGCATTGATGAAATCAGGCTGGTCGAGATAGCCAACGGGGGCGCTGCGATACATCGATGAGCACTTCATCACACGTGTATGTGGCAACCCATCCAGCGCCGCAATAGCATGCGCGACCTGTGATAAGGGCTCAGATAGATTGCTACCTAGACCAACGAAAGCGACGTGCCTCATCAATCTATCGGCAGTTCCGCCTGTACGGCATTGGAAGGTTTTTTGGTACGGCGGCGACGTTTCTTGGGACCTGCAGTATCTGGCAACAACATCTCCGCACGGCGTTCTTCGCTGGCATGTTGGAACTCTTCCCACCATGTTCCCAACTCGACTTCAGCCTCACCACTCTGGCAACGCAACAACATGAAGTCGTAGGCGGCACGGAAACGGGGCAAAGCCAACAAACGCATCGGACGTTGCCCACCGCGTTGCTCGAAGCGAGGCTGAAGCAACCACAACTCTTTCATCACGGTATCGTAACGACGCGGTATGGCAAGCTGTGCGCGTTGACGTTCCAGCACCTCATCCATCGCTGCATGCATCGCGGCGATGGGGCGCTCACCCGCATCTTGTTTGATCTTCCAAGTCGCCAACACCTCATGCCACAACAGCGCTGCAAACAAGAAGGCTGGGGATGTCGGTTTATCTGCAGCGATGCGATCATCCGTGTTCTTCAACGCCGACATCACGAACTTCTCGCCCATCGGTTGTTCTAGGATAACGTCCAGCATGGGCAACATGCCGTGATGCAACTCCATCTGACGCAGCTTCTTGATGCACTCCAGCGCATGGCCGGACAACAACAACTTGAGCATCTCGTCGAACATGCGCGCTTCGGGCACGTTGCTCAACAGGTCTTTCATCTTGGAGATGGGTGCGGCTGTAGCAGGGTCTAGCTTCATACCCAATTTGGCAGACAGACGCACGGCACGCAACATACGCACCGGGTCTTCGCGGTAACGCACCTCGGGATCACCGATCATGCGCAAGATATTGGCACGGATGTCGGCATGGCCGTTGTGGTAGTCGAATATCTCTTGGGTGGTAGGATCGAAGAACAAGGCATTGGCGGTGAAGTCGCGACGCGCTGCATCTTGCTGTTGGTCGCCGAATTCGTTGTCGCGCAGGATGCGGCCATGATCGTCCGTCTCCGCATCTTCCGCATCGATGGCGCGACGGAAGGTGGAGACTTCGACCGTCTCTTCGCCGAACATCACATGCACCAATTTGAAACGGCGTCCGATGATGCGCGCGCGACGGAACACACGACGCACCTCCTCAGGCGTGGCATCCGTCGCCACATCAAAATCTTTGGGTTGTTTGTCCAGTAGAAGGTCGCGCACAGCCCCCCCCACCACGAAGGCTTTGAATCCTGCGGCTTGCAACCCATCAGTGACGCGCTTGGCACCGAAGCTGATGCCATCGCGGCTCACTTTATGCGCCTCGAAAGGGATCACCAGCGCAGCGCCTACAGCGCGTGTAGCAGCCGACTTACCGAATACTCGTTTGATCAGTCTTTTTATCATTGTCTAGAAAGTGAAGTCGCCGCAAAGGGTGCGGCGACGCTGTGGATTATACACCCCCACCTCCGACCGGAAATCAGCGCAGGGAAAGTACCGGCCAGCCTTGCTTCTCAGCATGGGCACGTAATGTCGCATCGGGATCGACGGCCACAGGGTGCTTCACCTTGGACAACAAAGGCAGGTCATTCAAAGAATCGCTATAGAACCACGATTGCTCGAAACTCTCCCAGTCCCAACCACGCTCTGCCAACCACTGCTCCATGCGCACCACCTTGCCTTCGCGAAAGCTCGGCACCCCAGCCACGCCCCCAGTGAATTCACCGTTCTTATGTTCCGGATCGGTAGCGATCAGATGCTCGACACCGAACTCGCGTGCAATGGGCGCGGTGACAAAGCTGTTGGTCGCGGTGACGATCATGCAGATATCCCCTGCCACACGATGCTTCTCCACCAAGGCTTGCGCTTTCGCCCCCATCATCGGCCGCACCTTGATACGCATGAACTCTTCGTGCCACCCGTCCAATACCTTACGTGAATGTCGGGACAAAGGTTTGAGTTGGAATTCAAGGAACGCTTGGATGTCCAAAGTTCCCGCTTTGTATTGCTCGTAGAAAGCGAGGTTCTTCGCTTCGAACAACTCGCGGTCGAGTATCCCCTGCTCGACCAAGAACTGCGACCATTCGAAGTCGCTATCCCCACTCAATAAAGTATTGTCCAGATCGAATAAAGCCAGATTCACCATCACTCCTCATCTCAAAAAACGAAGCCTGCATCACTGCAGGCTTTCGTAAATAGAATGCTCGAAAGGCTTAGAAACGATACGAGATACCGACGTTTACAACGGGCATGTACTTAAAGTCCTTCAAATCCGTCTCCAATTGAGCCGCACCAGCAGCGACGTTACTCTGCAAACCAGCACATCCACCTGCCGTTATTACCACAGCCCCGCAGGTTACCGAATTCTTAACCTTTGGTGAACCTTGGAACAGAATGCCAATATCCATCGTCATTCCCCATTTTTTATCTTGTGCTGCTGGATTTCCCCAGCCGATACCCAAATAAGGAGCGATACTATTGAAAGTCATTTCACCAGAAAATGCTCCAACCTCAGACGAATTATAAGTTGTGCCATCAAACGTATAGGTGTTCCCAGATGTCGGCTGAGCCGTGATCGTAGCCTTGTTACCGTTGTATACCGCGCCTGCAGTCGCTCTGAACTTGCCAGCCCACGGATAGTAGTCTGCCAAACCAGAAATGGTCATCAATTTGAAATCGACCCCGTAAGAACCGTTAGCATCTTGTTGGTCAGCGTTGATCTTGAAGGTACTGAAACCTAGGCGCGCACCAAACTTCTCATTGATTGTCGTTCCGGCCCCCAAACCAAAACCATTGGTACCCGCACTGCCGTAAGCAGCGAAATTCGATGCATTCGCCATCACGGGAAACAAACCCGCTGCCAATGCCAACATTTTGATGTTCATATTTTTCCCTTGAGTTGATTGATTGAGAACTTAAAGACTGTGAGAATCGCGGTGAGATTTAATCATAACCTCAGCCATTCATCACCTCTTTCAGAATTGGAACACTTGCGCCCCTCTTCAATCTCAAACAACGTTCATCCAACGCATCCAATGTGACTAAGAGGGATGGTAGATCGCGCCTGCCATGCCGCAACAAATAATTCGTCACCTCTTGAGGCAACTCAAATCCACGCGCGGTCGCGTGTTGGCGCAAGGCTTCCGCCTTCTCCGCATCAGTCAATGCGTGCACCTGATAGACCAGCCCCCAACCCAGGCGGGTGCGTAGATCATCGCGCAACTTCAAGAAGGCAGGCGCTTGCTTGCCACTCACCAACAACAGTCCGCCCCTTTCGCGCGTACGGTTATACAAGGCGAACAGGGCGATCTGCGCCTCCTCATCGAGCATCTCGACATCATCCACCGCAACCACGTCCATTGCCTGCGGCACAGCGCCACACAGACACATGGCAGACTGACCCGCACTGCGAGCACTGACTGTGATGGCTTGCAACAAATGAGTCTTGCCGCTCCCCGCCTCGCCCCAGATGTAGAGGCAGCGCTCTCCTTGTGACGAAGCTAAGGCATGGCGCAAGGTGGACAGCAATTCCACATTGCGTCCTGCGACAAAATTCTCTAGGGAAGGAATCCACTCAGGCGCGATGCCCAATAACATTTGGGTCATGGCTTGTTGTACATCTCGCTACTCAAATAACGCTCGCGTGAATGACGCAACACGACCAATAGGATGGCGGCCAGCGGCAATGCCAGCAACACACCAAAGAAGCCGAACAATTGGCCAAAGGCTAGTAAAGCGAAGATGACTGCCAGTGGATGTAGGCCGATGCGTTCGCCCACCAACCAAGGTGTGATCACCATGCCTTCCAACAATTGGCCCGCGCCGAAGACTACCCACACCAGCGCCACATCACTCAATGCAGTGAACTGCATGGCTGCCGCTAAAGTCGCCAAGCCCAACCCCAACACCATGCCGAGGTAAGGCACGAACACCAGCGCTCCTGCGACGATACCGATAGGTAGCGCGAACTCCAGCCCGACAAGCCAAAGTGCGACCACATAGAAAGCACTCATCAGCAGCATCACTGACAACTGCCCGCGCATGAACTCGGCCAACACATCGTCCACCTCGCTCGCGATCTCTGCGACTTTGGCATGCCAGTGGCGAGGGATCATGTGGTCGATACGTTGGATGATGTCGTTCCAATCACGCAACAGATAGAACATCACTACGGGGATGAGCAATAGATTGACCAGAAGGCCGAGCAACATACCGCCACCGCTCCCCAACCAAGGTAGCAACTTGGCTGCCACCCCTCCTGCGCTCTGCCAATGGGTGAGCAACAGATCCTTCAGCGCCTGTACGTCCCAATCCAGATCGATGCCGAGCCACTGATGCAACAAAGGGAGCAGGCGCACACGTGCCGTCTCCAGCCACTCAGGTACACGCACCATCAGCAAGGCGATCTCTTTCTGCAACAGCGGCAACATGATGAGCATCAAAGTCACGAATGCGAGTACCAGCCCCAGCATCACCAGCACCACAGCCAATGTGCGTGAGAGCTTCCACGCACATAAGCGCGTCACCAAGGGGTTGCAGATATAGGCAAGGATGGCCGCAGCCACAAAGGGGGCTAGGATCGGGCCAAGCAGATACAGCGCCCCGAACAGGACGATGGCAACAGCCAACCATTGCATTGCAGCAGAGCGGGATACGGTCATTTCGGGTAAAATTCGGCTTTGGAAAATTGTCCGCACTTTACAGTTTAGAAAGCGAGAACTCAACTTGAACACCCCATCCAATTCCCTTTCCTACCGCGACGCGGGCGTAGATATCGATGCTGGCGACCAACTAGTCGAGAACATCAAGCCCTTTGCCAAGCGCACCATGCGCCCCGAAGTCTTGTCCGGCATCGGCGGATTCGGTGGTCTGGTCGAGATCTCCAAGAAATTCAAAGAACCTGTGCTGGTGTCCGGCACTGACGGCGTTGGCACCAAACTGAAGTTGGCATTCGAACTGAATCGCCACGACACCGTCGGAATCGACCTCGTCGCCATGAGTGTGAACGACATCTTGGTACAAGGTGCCGAGCCGCTATTCTTTCTCGACTATTTCGCCTGCGGCAAGTTGGACGTACCTGCGGCGACCGAAGTGATCAAAGGCATCGCCAAGGGGTGTGAAGATTCCGGTTGTGCACTGATCGGTGGCGAGACCGCCGAGATGCCTGGTATGTATCCAGTTGGTGAATACGACCTCGCAGGCTTCGCAGTGGGTGTGGTGGAAAAATCCAAGATCATCACAGGCGAACACATCAAGGCTGGAGACGTGTTGCTGGGACTGGCTTCCAATGGCGCACATTCAAACGGTTACTCTCTGGTGCGCAAGATCATCGAGCGTAGCAAACCTGACTTGAACGCCAAGTTCGACGGCGACCGTTCACTGGCCGACTGCATCATGGCGCCGACACGATTGTACGTGAAGCCGATGCTCTCCCTCATGCAAGCGATCACCGTCAAAGGCATGGCGCACATCACCGGCGGCGGTATCACCGAGAACGTGCCGCGCGTTTTACCAGCCAACGTGGTCGCAGACATCGACAGCAAGACATGGAAGATGCCGAAACTGTTCGATTGGTTGCGTGAAGGTGGCAACGTCGAAGCGCAAGAGATGTTCCGCACCTTCAACTGCGGTATCGGTATGGTCGTCGTAGTCGCCGCATCAGACGCAGATGCAGCTATCGAGCATCTACGCTCCACTGGAGAGACCGTGTCGCGCATCGGTGTCATCCGCGCACGTAACGGTGATGAACACCAGACGCAGGTTCGTTAAGCAGTGAAACGTATCGTCATCCTCATCTCAGGTCGTGGCAGCAACATGGAAGCGTTGCTGAAGGCAAGATTGCCTTGTGAAGTCGCAGCCGTCATCAGCAACAAAGCGGATGCCGCAGGACTTGCGATCGCCCAGCAACACGGCATCGCCACTGCAGCGATCTCGCACAAGGATTTCGCCAACCGCGAAGCATTCGATGCAGCACTCGCGCAAGAGATCGACCGTCACCATCCTGACCTCGTGGTACTTGCGGGCTTCATGCGCATCTTGACTGCAGGTTTCGTCAATCACTATGCAGGTCGCCTCATCAATATCCACCCCTCCCTACTCCCCGCCTACACAGGTGTGGATACACATGAGCGCGCATTGCAGGATGGCGTGAAGATCCACGGTTGCACCGTGCACTTCGTCACACCAGACCTCGACCATGGCCCCATCATCATCCAAGCCGCCGTTCCAGTACGTCAGGACGACACCCCAGAGACATTGTCTGCACGCGTCTTGCGAGAAGAACATCGCGTGTTCCCTCAGGCAGTCCGCTGGCTGTGTAATGGCAATGTACGATTGAATGCCCAAGGGCGTGTCGAAACAGACAGTTTGGAACAGCGCGGTACGACACTCATCTCTCCTGGGTTAGACTAACGGACATGCGCGCCCTCCTTACATTCTCTTTGCTGTGTATCTCGACCGCACTCTCAGCGGCTGAGATTCCACATCGCATCGAAGCGAATTACGATCTGCAAGTAAAGGGCGTGACCTTAGCCAAAGTGCGTGAGGTCTTCATACACGATGGGGGGCATTACCACATCGAGTCCATCACCAAGCCAGTCGGATTGCTCGCTTTATTCAAACCCGAGACCATCGTGGCGACTAGCGAAGGTGATATTGGCGAGCACGGCCTGCTTCCCGTCAAATACACCCATAGACGCGCACAAGACAGTCACAAGAACAGTGCTGCCGAGTTCGACTGGGCACGTCGCGAGCTCATCCATCGCGACAACGGCGGCATCCGACAACTCCCGCTCGCCGAGGGCACGCAAGACCGATTGAGTATGATGTATCAGTTCGTGGTCGAGCCCCCACGCGGACGTTTAGAGATCAAGCTAGATATGTCCAACGGTAGCATGATCGAAAAGATGCACTATCAAGTGAAGCCCGAACAGACCGTCACCACCTCGTTCGGTACCATGCGCAGTTACAACCTGACCTCGCTCCCGCTGAACATCCCCAAAAGATCGAACGTATGGCTAGCCATCGACCACAACTTCGTTCCCTGCAAGGTCGTCTTTACCGAAGACGGTAGCAACTCACTGGTACAAGTTCTTACCGACCTCAAGATCTTTCCGTGAACGTTTCGTTGTCCACGCTCAAACAGCGCATCATCGCCGCACTCGCGGTTTCACTCTGCGTTCACGCGTTATTCCTATGGCTACCTGATGTCGAGCTGCCTGCTATGGAGCGCGACCTGCCGCCCCTGATGGCCAAATTGGAGCCGATCACTCTCGAAGCCAAGCGCTCATCCCCCAAGACGAGCCTTAAGACTCCGATTGCGTCCAAACCAGTTGAGGCGCCACCTGAAGCAGTTACCCCCACGGTATTCGAACCCACATCTGAGATTAGCGCGGCAGAGGCAGAGCGGCTCATCGCCGCAAATGAGACTGCCATTGCACGAGCACTTGATGCCGCGAGCGGCGTTGTCGCAACAACAGAAAGCTCACTTCCGACACCAACTCCTCTACCCAAACATGTACTTCTTAAATTCGAAGTGCGCAAAGGGGCTGGTGGAATCACAGCCGCCAGCATGCAACACACTCTCGATATAGGAGACGATGGACAATACAAGCTTGCCGCAACAGCCAAGATGGTTGGACTTGCCAAGCTTTTTTTTAATGGTTCGCTCAGCCAACTCAGTGAAGGCACGACTGATGGACAACGCCTGTATCCTCGCCAATACACTGAAGAAAAACTTGAAGGCAGCACAACAAAAAATAGAAGCGCCATCTTCGATACGAACTCGAACCAGATGATCTTCGACAATGGGAGCCAGACCACACTTTCAGCAGATGCTCAAGATATGTTGAGCATCCTCTACCAATCACCTGCAGTCCCAGCCGACGGGGATGAATTGGACATAGCGGTGACCGATGGAAGCTCCTTGGATAGATACCGCTTCCAAGTCACCACTGACGAAATGATCATCACCCCAATGGGTAAGTTGAAGGCGATACACTACCGCAAGCTTCACCCGCCCGGTGAAAAGGGGTTAGGGATATGGTTCGCACGAGAGTATCGCAACCTCCCAGTCAAAATTCATACCATCGATACAGACGGAAGCGTCAAATTCGAATTCATCATCACCGAGATACGTCTCTCGGAAAATTAAGAAAGTCACATCATGCTACTCACTGAATATCGCCTCGACCTCACCATCCAAGCCGTGCGTGCCGCACTCAAGATGGAGCACCCGGCCGATGCCGTATTGCGACATTTCTTCCAAGAGGAACGCATCGGCTCGAACGAGCGCTCATTAGTCGCCGAGACCTTGTTCGGCGTGTTACGCCATCGCCTGTTCTTGGAACACGCTTGTACGCTGGAGGAGAAAGGACTCGCCTCCGCACGTCGCATCACGCTGGCGTACTGGGTCAGGTTCGGTGGCTACAACCTGCGCGAACTGAAGCCCTTGCTCAAAGTGAAAGAAGAGGAATGGCTGGGTAGTGTGAAGAGCATCAACATGGAAGCGCTACCGCTTTCCATCCAAGCGGAACTACCGGACTGGATCGTGGAGAAACTGCGTCTACATCATAGCGACGCAGAGATATTGGAGATCGGTCGCTCGATGCAGCAAGTCGCCCCGCTCGATCTGCGTG
>JAVBYP010000241.1 GCA_030823965.1 Sideroxydans sp. | reverse complement strand
GTCGAGAAGGAGATGTATAGCTTCGAGGATAGCCTCAACGGCGACCAACTCACCTTGCGTCCAGAAGGTACGGCATCCTGTGTGCGTGCTGTATTGCAACACAATCTGCTGTATAACGCGCCGCAGCGCTTGTATTACCAAGGCCAGATGTTCCGTCACGAGCGTCCACAGAAGGGGCGTTATCGCCAATTCCATCAAGTCGGTGTCGAAGCATTGGGTTTTGCTGGACCTGATATCGACGCCGAACAGATCGTGATGTGCGCTCGCTTGTGGAAGAAACTGGGAATCCGCGATGTCGCGTTGCAGATCAATACGCTGGGCGACGTCGCTTCGCGCCAACGTCATCGTGAGAAGCTCATCGCTTATTTCGAGCAACACAAAGATGTGCTGGATGCTGAGGCACAGCGCCGCTTGTACAGCAATCCGCTACGTATCCTCGATACCAAGAACCCTGCGATGCAGGACTTGGTGAGTGCTGCACCGAAGTTGATGGACGAACTGGATGAGGAAGCGATCAAGCATTTCGAAGCAGTGCAGGCTATCTTGCAACAACATGGCATCCCTTACGAGATCAATACACGTTTGGTGCGGGGCTTGGATTATTACAACCGCACTGTGTTCGAGTGGGTCACCACACGCCTAGGTGCACAAGGCACGATCTGCGCGGGTGGACGTTTCGATGGGTTGATCGAACAGATAGGCGGCAAACCCGCACCGGCGTGCGGTTTTGCGATGGGAGTGGAGCGTCTGCTGGCATTGTTGCAAGACGATGGCATGCAGAATCCTGCCGCACCTTTGGATGTGTACGTGGTGCATCAAGGTGAGCAAGCACAGTCCTTGGCTTGGAAAGTTGCTGAGACCTTGCGTGATAGCGACTTAAAAGTGCTGTTGCATTGCGGTGGTGGTAGTTTCAAATCTCAGATGAAGAAGGCGGACGGCAGTGCCGCTGCTTGCGCTGTTATCATCGGGGATGACGAAGTGGCTGCGAATGCGGTCACTTTCAAGCCCTTACGCGGTGGTGGTGAACAGCAAAAGATCGGTGTGGAAGAGCTGCAAGTAAAGATTCGTGAATTGATCAAATAAAGGAAAGAAAAATGTCAGAGTTGGATTTGCATGAACAAGAACAGGTCGATGCGCTGAAATCATGGTGGAAAGACAATGGCAAGTGGGTGGTCGGCGTATTGGTCGTCGCGCTCTTGGCTTTCGCAGGCTCACAGTTCTGGAAGAAGCATCAAGCCAGTCAGGCTGATGAGGCTGCAAAGCTGTATGTGGAAGTGATGAAGCAGGTTTCTACAAACGATGCCAAGCGCATCGGCGACGCTGCGGATGCGCTGGCAAGCAAGTACGGCAGCAGTGCTTACGCATCACGAGCTCAATTGTTGGCTGCACAAGCTAGCATCCAAGCTAAAGATATCCCGCACGCCAAAGCGCAATTGTTCTGGGTCATCGAACACGCCAATGAAACTGCGCTGCAAGATGCCGCTCGCTTGAAGCTGGCTAGTGTCCTGCTGGACGAGAAGAAGTATGAAGAGGCATTGAAACAACTGGATGCAGCACATCCAGAATCATTCACTGGTTTGTATTCCGATTTGAAGGGCGATGTGTTGAGCGCGATGGGCAAAACAGCCGAAGCACGTGCAGCCTACCAACTAGCGTTGGATAAGACCGATGCCAAGAGCATGTACCGCAATCTGATCCAATTGAAGTTGGATGGTTTGGGCGCTGCAAAATGAGATTCGGTCGTCTTCTAGCACTCGCGATCTCAGCATCCCTCGTTGCTTGTAGTAGCGACAAGGCTGCTGTCGAGCCGGCAAAACTAGTCTCCTTCAAGCCCTCCGTTAAAGTCGATGTACGTTGGAAGCAGAGCGTCGGTGAAGCAGGCTTCAGCGTACTGACTCCCGCAGTCACGCGAGAAGGAGTATTCGCTGCCGACACCAAGTATGTGTATCGCTTCGACCGCGACAGCGGCAAAAAGGTGTGGCGTATCGAGCCGGGTTTCACCATCTCGGGCGGAGTCGGGGCAGGGGATGGGCTGGTTCTAGTCGGGGGCGATAAAGGCGAAGTCGCTGCCTATGAAGACGAAACGGGAAAGCTACGTTGGAAGACAAAAGCATCTAGCGAAGTACTGAGTGCTCCTAAGATCGCCGACGGTATCGTGGTGGTGCGCACAGGTAATGGTCGCATCGCTGGGATGGATGCGCAGGATGGCAAGCGTATATGGTTGTATGAGCGCTCCACGCCCGCCTTGGTCGTGCGTAACCATGCAGGTGTGGTGATACGCAATGGCATGGTGTATGCGGGTTTTGCTGCAGGCAAGGTGGCAGCGATCGGCTTGACCAAAGGTGTCGTCATATGGGAATCAGCCGTTTCGCAACCCAGGGGCAACACCGAACTAGAACGTATCAGTGATATCACCAGCCTGCCTGCGGTAGATGAAACGCAAGTCTGCGCCGTGGCGTTCCAAGGTCGCGTCGCTTGCTTCGATGCGATACAAGGCGGCACCTTGTGGTCGCGCGAGTTCTCTAGCGACAAGGGGTTGTCATTGTTTGGCGCCAATCTGTATATCAGCGACAGCGACAGCAATGTGCTGGCGGCAGACAGGACGACAGGCAGCTCCTTGTGGAAGAACGATCAGATGTCGTACCGCGCTGCGACAGCAGCCTTCCCCTTGGATGACTTCCTATTGGTGGGAGACTACGAAGGCTATATCCATGTATTGAAGCGCGAAGATGGCAGTTTCGTCGCGCGCCAGAAGACGGATGGCAGTTCCATCCTGACACCGCCAGTCACATTGGGTGACGGCGCATTGATCCAAACCAGCGACGGCGAGCTGTATTCCATCGCCATCAAATAACGAAATTCATGTTACCTACACTCGTACTCGTCGGTCGTCCTAACGTCGGCAAATCCACTTTGTTCAATCGCCTCACGCGCAGTCGTGATGCATTGGTGGCCGATCAACCCGGACTGACGCGCGACCGCCACTACGGTAAAGGTCGTGTCGGCGAGCGGCCCTATCTGGTGGTTGATACGGGTGGTCTGGAGCCTGTCGCCAAAGAAGGCATCCTGTACGAGATGGCGAAGCAGACGCGCCAAGCCATCGATGAGGCAGACCTCGTGCTGTTCATCGTGGATGGACGTGCCGGACTGACTCCGCAAGATCGCATCATCGCGACGCAACTGCGCAAGACAGGTCGCCCATTGATGCTGTTGGTGAATAAGTCTGAGGGCATGCAGAGCGCGCGTGCTACGGTCGAGTTCCATGAACTCGCTTTGGGAACGCCTATTCCCATCTCATCCGCGCACGGTGATAACGTCACCGAGATGATCGGTCTCGCGCTGGATGAGTTGCCCGCTTTTGAAGAGGAGGTCGAAGAGAAATCGACTCATCCTAAGTTGGTCATCGTGGGGCGTCCTAACGTCGGTAAATCCACCTTGGTCAACGCCATCCTGGGTGAAGAGCGCGTCATCGCCTACGACCAGCCTGGTACGACGCGCGATTCCATCTATATCGACTTCGAGCGTGCCGGAAAGCAATACACCATCATCGATACGGCAGGTGTGCGTCGCCGAGGCAAGATCGACGAAGCCATCGAGAAGTTCTCTGTGGTGAAGACCTTGCAAGCCATCGAAGATGCGAATGTGGTCGTCTTGGTGGTGGATGCGCGCGATCAGATCACCGAGCAGGATGCGCACCTCGCAGACTTCGTGCTGCAAACGGGGCGCGCTTTGGTGCTGGCAGTGAACAAATGGGATGGTCTAGACGAATACAAGCGTGATACCGCCAAACGTGACATCGAAAGAAAGCTGCACTTTTTGAGTTTCGCCAAGCGCCACTTCATCTCGGCGCTGAATGGCACGGGGGTGGATGCATTGCTCAAGTCGGTGAATCAGGCTTATGAAGCGGCAATGAGAAAGCTACCTACGCCGCAATTGACACGCGTGCTACTAGCCGCTGTAGAGAAGCAACAACCGCCTCGCGGCAGCATCTTCCGCCCCAAGATGCGTTATGCCCATCAAGGCGGTAGCAACCCGCCGCTCATCGTGGTGCATGGGAGTGCGCTGGATAAAGTCCCAGAGACCTATCGGCGCTATCTGGAATCTTGCTTTAGCGATGCATTCAAGCTGGAGGGCACGCCGTTGCGTATCGAATTCAAGTCTGGCAAAAATCCATTTGCTGACAAGGCTCCCCGGCCACTGACGGAGAGTGAAGAGAGGGCGGCACATACAGCCCGCAAGCGCGGACGTCGCAAGTACGGCTGAACTTGACAGCCCTTTCTTAATTCTGGGTTATCCAGTAGAGTGGCAACGTCTTAATCACCATAAGAGTCGATAATCATGAGTACAAAAGGGCAACAACTACAAGACCCGTTCCTGAATGCATTGCGCAAGGAACATGTGCAGGTCGCGATCTACCTCGTCAACGGCATCAAGTTGCAAGGTCAGGTCGAGTCATTCGATCAATACGTGGTGCTTCTGAAGAACACGGTCACGCAGATGGTGTACAAACATGCCATCTCCACCATCGTCCCTGCGCGCGCTGTCACCATCCCATTCGATGCTGAGTGATGTCTGAGGCAACCACCGTCGCCAATACGGCGATATTGGTCAGTCTTGACCTTGGCGCTCCCGATTACGCAGAAAGCCTAGAAGAGTTACGCCTCCTTGCAGAAAGTGCGGGCGTGCGGACGCTTGCCTTGGTCGAAGGGAAGCGTCAGCGACCCGATGCTGCGACATTCGCGGGAAGTGGTAAGGTCGAGGAGATCGCTGCACTGGTGGAGGAATTGGAAGCACCGCTAGTCATCTTCAATCACGACCTTTCGCCTGCGCAGATGCGCAATCTCACCACGAAGATGCAGGTTCGAGTCATCGACCGTACCATGTTGATCTTGGATATCTTCGCCTTGCGTGCTCAAAGCCACGAGGGCAAGGTGCAGGTCGAGTTGGCTCAGCTCAAATACCTATCCACGCGTCTGGTGGGGATGAATATGGACATGGGGCAGCAAAAATTCGCTGTCGGCGCACGTGGCCCTGGGGAGACCCAGCTTGAATTGGATAGGCGCAAGTTGGATAGGCGCGTGCATCTACTGAATGAGCGATTGAAGCAGCTCAAGCGCCATCGCGAGTTGCAACGTAAAGCCCGTGACCGTTCCGACGTGATGTCCGTCTCCATCGTGGGTTATACCAATGCGGGTAAATCGACGATGTTCAATCGCCTGACCAATTCCAATGTCTACGCAGCGAACCAATTGTTTGCGACGCTGGATACCACGGCGCGCAAGATATTCCTTGAGGGCGACAGTCCTAAACAAGTCATTTTGTCTGATACGGTAGGTTTCATACGTCATCTTCCGCATGGTTTGGTGGCGGCTTTTAGAAGTACGCTCGAAGAGACGGCGCAAGCCGATCTGTTGCTACACGTCGTGGATGTGAACAGCCCCGAGCGCCACGACCAAGTCGCCGAGGTGAATAAGGTCTTGGCCGAGATCGGTGCGCAGAAGATCCCGCAGATCGTGGTGTATAACAAGATCGACCTGCAAGCCTTGGCGGCAGGGGTGAAGCGAGATGAATATGGTAATATCACGTCCGTTAATCTAAGCGCGAAAACAGGTGATGGATTGTCTGATTTGCGGGCTGCGCTGATCGAGGTCAGAGATCGGCCAAGAGTCGAGGCACAGGCAGTAGAGTGGCACCCCCTCAACGACCATTAAGTAGAAGAAGGTAAAGAATATGGGACTGAATGACCCGCAATGGGGTAAGAACAACAGTAGCGGCCCTCCTGATCTTGAGGAGGTGATGCGCAATCTCAATAAAAAGATCCAATCGCTGTTTGGTGGTTCCGGCGGCGGTTCTCCCAATAAGTCGGGCGGCACTAGCGGTGGAGGTTTCGGCGGTGTTGGATTAATCGTTGTCATCGTCGCACTGATCTGGGTCGGTAGCGGCTTCTACATCGTCGATGCGAGTCAGCGCGGTGTCGTGTTGCGCTTCGGCAAGCAGGTCGAAGTGACCGAGGCTGGACCGCGTTGGCATCTGCCATACCCGATCGAGACGGTCGAGGTGGTCAACCTGAGCCAAGTTCGTACTGTTGAAATCGGTTATCGCGAGAACGTAAAGAACAAGATGTTGAAAGAGTCTCTGATGTTGACGGACGACGAGAACATCATCGACATCCAGTTCGCAGTGCAATATTTCTTGAAAGATCCTGGCGAATACCTGTTCAACAACCGTGCGACGGATGAGAATGTACGTCAGGCGGCAGAGACTTCCATCCGCGAGGTGGTCGGCCGAAGCAAGATGGACTTCGTGTTGTATGAAGGTCGCGAGCAAGTCGCAGCATCCACTACCAAGTTGATGCAAGACATCTTGGATAAATATAAGTCAGGCATCATCATCAGCAAGATCACCATGCAGAACGCGCAACCGCCTGAGCAGGTGCAAGCTGCGTTCGATGATGCCGTGAAAGCGGGACAAGACCGTGAGCGTCAAAAGAACGAAGGTCAAGCCTATGCCAACGATGTCGTGCCGAAAGCAAAAGGTGCTGCGGCTCGTCTGATGCAAGAGGCGGACGGTTACAAGCAGAGTGTGATCGCCAATGCGGAAGGTGATGCGAGTCGCTTCAAACAGATCCTAGTCGAGTATGAGAAAGCGCCAAGCGTGACTCGTGAGCGTATGTACATCGACATGATGCAACAGATCCTCACCAGCAGCAGCAAAGTGCTGATCGATCAAAAGACGGGGAATGGCAGCTTGCTCTATCTTCCTTTGGATAAATTGATCCAGAGCACCAATTCGACGCCATCTGCTGAGGCTGTACAAGCAGCTCAGGTAGCAAAAGTGGCAGAGCAGGGGGCGACCCCGGTGAGTGAATTCGCGCAACCACGTACGACTGGGTTGGGCCGTGATCGGGAGGCTCGCTAAATGAATCAGAAAATGAAAAATATATTGGTTGGCGCAGTTGTTTTGCTGATCTTAGTGGGCATGAGCGCGTTTGTCGTGGATCAGCGGCAGACCGCTATCGTGTTCCAGTTGGGTGAAGTGATGCGCGTGGAGACTACTCCAGGGCTGAAATTCAAAGTGCCGCTGGTGCAGAACGTGCGCTATTTCGATTCACGTATCTTGACATTCGATACGACTGAACCAGAGCGTTTCATCACGGCTGAAAAGAAGAACGTATTGGTCGATTCTTTCGTTAAATGGCGCATCTTTGATGTGAAACAGTATTACATCAGCGTTGGTGGGGATGAGGCACGTGCACAGACTCGTTTGATGCAGACCGTCAATTCTGCGATGCGTGAAGAGTTCGGTAAGTTGACCATCCATGATGTGGTGTCTGGTAAACGTGATGAATTGATGCGCATCGTGCAAGAGAAGACTGATGGGGATGCACGCAAGATCGGTGTCGAGGTGTTGGATGTGCGCTTGAAGCGCGTCGACTTCCCTGTCGAGATCAGTGATTCTGTCTATCGTCGTATGGAAGCAGAGCGTAAGCGTGTAGCGAACGAGCTGCGTGCGACCGGTAATGCGGAAAGCGAAAAGATCCGTGCGGATGCGGATCGTCAACGCCAAGTCATCTTGGCTCAAGCCTACCGTGATGCACAGAAGATCAAAGGTGAAGGCGACGCAAAGGCTTCTTCACTGTATGCAGGCGCCTTCGGTCGCAACTCTGAGTTCTACGCTTTCTACCGTAGCTTGGATGCCTACAAACAGACCTTCAAGAACAAGAGCGACGTGATGGTGCTCGATCCAAGTTCCTCCTTCTTCAAATACCTGAAGAGTTCGAACAAGGGCGGGGGCAAGTGATTAGAGAGCGCCGCTAATAATTCAAAGTTCTAAGCAAGACAAGGCGCGAGCAAAAAATTGCGACGCAGCATATATGCAATATGTAAGGAACAATTTTTTGTGAGCAACGCGGTATTGCGACGAAATTTGGATTAATAGGGGTGCTCCGAAGGATGGGTGATTATTGGCTGATTGCCTTTGGGCTGATGCTGGTGCTGGAAGGGATCATGCCGTTCCTGTTTCCATCTGAATGGCGCGAGACCTTGCGCAAAGTCGCTCAGTTCCAAGATGGGCAAGTACGTTTTCTTGGGCTCACATTGATGTTGAGTGGGCTGTTGTTGATTTACTGGATCAAATGATGAATTGGTTGTTACCTGAGAACATTCAAGACATGCTGCCGGATGAGGCATGGCGTATCGAAGGCATGCGCCGTGAGGTGCTGGAATTCCTACGCCTGTCAGGATATCAGCTAGTCGCTCCGCCCTTGCTTGAGTACGCTGAATCGTTGCTCATCATCGATAGTGCAGAGATGGATCTGCGTACTTTCAAACTCGTCGATCAGTTGAGCGGACGCACCTTGGCGTTGCGCGCGGACATCACGCCGCAAGTGGCGCGTATCGATGCACATCTGTTGAATCGCAAAGGCATCACGCGTCTGTGTTACGCCGGAAGCGTCGTGCACACCCAGCCAGCCGGTTTGATGCGTACACGCGAACCCTTGCAGATCGGCGCTGAACTTTATGGACACGCCGGTATCGAGAGCGATCTTGAAGTGCAACGCCTGATGATGCAGATTCTGACACTGCTTGGCATAGAGCAAGTGCATCTGGATTTGGGGCATGTGGGCGTGTTCAGTGCATTGATGGATCACGCACAGGTCGACGCAGCTTTGGAAGAGCAGCTATTCAATGCATTGCAGCACAAAGATGTTCCCACATTGACACAGTTGGTGAGTGGATTGCCGAAAGATACGCAAGCTGCGGTATTGGCCTTGGCGCAACTGTCTGGTGGTGTCGAGGTGATCGCGCGTGCGAAGGCAGTGTTGCCCGATCTTCCGCAAATCGCTGCGGCTTTGAGCGAGTTGGAGCAGGCAGCGAACCAACTCAAGACATTGGCAGGCAATGTAGGTATCGATCTTGCCGAGTTGCGTGGTTACCACTATCACAGCGGCATGGTGTTCGCGGCTTATCACGCAGGCAGTCACGATGCGATCGCCTTGGGTGGTCGCTACGATGATGTGGGGATGAGCTTCGGGCGTGCACGTCCAGCCACTGGATTCAGCATGGATCTGCGTCAATTGCATGGCTTGTTGGCGAAGCGTGCGTTGCCGCAAGCGATACGCGCGCCGCACAAACAAGATGCGTCTTTGCAAGAAGCCATCGTTGCATTGCGCAAACAGGGTGAGGCGGTCGTGGTCGATCTGTTGGGTAAATCAGAGCATCATGCCGAGTTGAATTGCGATAGAGAGTTGGTTTTGCGCGACGGCAAGTGGGTCGTCGTCGCTTTGAAGAATTAAATACGTCTGGATCGGAAATAGTCATGACAAGGAACGTCGTTGTAATCGGTACACAGTGGGGTGATGAGGGTAAAGGCAAGGTCGTCGACTGGTTGACCGACAATGCCCAAGGGGTCGTGCGCTTCCAAGGCGGACACAATGCGGGTCACACGCTGGTGATCGGTGGTGAGAAGACCGTCCTGCATCTCATCCCATCCGGCATCCTGCGTGAGAACGTGATGTGCTACATCGGTAACGGCGTGGTCGTTTCGCCTGCCGCTTTGCTCAAAGAGATGGATCAACTCGCAGCTGCCGGAGTACAGGTGTATGAGCGACTGCGTATCTCTGAAGCTTGCCCACTCATCTTGCCGTATCACGAAGCGATCGACAAAGCACGCGAGATCGCCAAAGGCGCGGCCAAGATCGGTACGACTGGACGTGGTATCGGACCAGCCTACGAAGACAAGGTCGCACGTCGTGCCATCCGCCTACAAGACTTATTCCATCGCAAACGCTTCGCGGCGAAATTGGGCGAAGTGTTGGACTACCATAACTTCGTTTTGAAGAACTACTTCAACGCCCCTACCGTCGATTTCCAAAAGACGATGGACGATGCGCTGGCTTTGGCTGAGCGTATCAAGCCTTTGGTTCTGGACGTGCCGCGAGCTTTGTACGAAGCGAACAAGGCTGGCCAGAACTTGCTGTTCGAAGGTGCGCAAGGAACATTGCTGGACATCGACCACGGTACTTATCCGTTCGTCACTTCCAGCAACTGCATCTCGGGTGCTGCATGCGCTGGCGCGGGTATCGGTCCGCAGAACCTGCATTACGTGTTGGGCATCACCAAGGCGTACACCACACGTGTCGGTTCTGGTCCGTTCCCGACAGAGTTGTACGATGCTGAATCCAAGCAAGACC
This sequence comes from Sideroxydans sp., assembly GCA_030823965.1. GTDB lineage: Bacteria > Pseudomonadota > Gammaproteobacteria > Burkholderiales > Gallionellaceae > Sideroxyarcus. Next base: position 413 of record JAVBYP010000241.1, on the reverse strand, counting down.
CGATCGGCAAGATGTTGGCCGAGAAGGGACATGAGTTCGGTTCGACCACGGGGCGTGCACGCCGTTGTGGTTGGTTCGATGCGGCAGCACTCAAGCGTTCCATCCAGATCAACGGCGTGTCCGGCCTGTGCGTCACCAAGCTGGATGTGATGGACGGTATGGAGCAAGTACGTATCGGCGTGGGTTACAAGATCGATGGCCAAATCAGCGACATCCTGCCAGTTGGTTCGGAAGCGCTGGACGGTTGCGAGCCAGTGTACGAAGACATGCCGGGTTGGAGTGGAACGACTGTTGGTGTGAAGCGATTCGAAGATCTGCCAGTCGAAGCGCAGAATTATCTGAAGCGTATCGCCGAGATATGTGAAGTGCCAGTCGATATGGTATCGACGGGCCCTGATCGTGACGAGACCATC
>JAVBYP010000283.1 GCA_030823965.1 Sideroxydans sp. | reverse complement strand
CCGATTTCTTCATATAGCGCATCACCAATTCCTTTACCTTCCCGCTTTGCCGCATTGATCAACTTCATGACTTGCATGAACCTCTTATCCATCCTGTAGTTTTTTGCTCTCGTCGCAACGTTCAATTTTTTATATTTAAATGCTTCATTCAAATCTTTGGTAAGTCCAGATCGAAGCTCATCATCTATTCTGAGTAATTCGTCCACGATCCAATCCGGCATAACTGCTTGCTGAGTTGCACACAGAATGATTGCATGCCAAAGACGATCTGAATGCCCTGACTGAAATTCATTGCGCAATTCTTCCAAGCCTTCAATGACCGATTCATCAGAAAGTTCATACTCGATTGGCATCTAAATTCCTTTCAATTCGAGGAAGCTTTGCGAAGCTCCACCACTTCCGCGCCCTGCTTTAGTTTGTCCAGATAGTCAGCCCATTGCTGCATCATCTTCCTGCGCTCAACTAGATGTGCAGTGCGGTTGTAGGCGCGTCCATTAGGATCACGAACAGCATGCGCAAGTTGATGCTCAATAAGATCAGGGCGAACCCCTAACACCTCATCAAGGATCGTGCGTGCCATCGCTCTAAATCCATGACCACTCATTTCATCTTTGGCATACCCCATGCGACGAAGTGCAGACAAGATGGCGTTATCACTCATGGGCTGCTTGATGCTTCTTGCACCCGGAAAAACATATTCCCCACTGCCAGTCACTGGCTGTATTTCTTGAAGAATAGCGATAGCTTGTGTGCATAGAGGAACAAGGTGTGGATTGACGATACCCTTGCGTACCCAGCCTTTCATTCTCGCAGCGGGGATGTTCCATTCGGCTTTTTCCAAATCGAACTCTTCCCACTTAGCTTGTCGCAGCTCACCGGGTCGAACGAAGAACAATGGTGCAAGTTTGAGTGCACACTTAGTCACCAAGTATCCTTGGTAATCATCTATTGATCGGAGCAGACCTCCAATCTCGTAAGGCGTAGTGATTGCTGCTCTATGTTGCTTGACTGGTGTTGTTAGCGCCCCGCGTAGATCAGCAGTTGCATCTCTGTCAGCTCGTCCTGTTGATATTGCATAACGGAAGATTTGGCTACAGTAGTTGCGCACTCTGTGCGCTGTTTCTATCGCACCTCTCTCCTCGATCCTTCGTAAGGTTTTTAACAACTCTGGCGGAGTGATGTCAGCGATAGGACGTTCCCCCAACCAAGGGAAGGCATCATTTTGAAGGCGGGCGATTATCTTGTCGGAATTCGTCTTGACCCAGCCCGGGGATTTTTTCAGAAACCACTCGCGAGCGATCACTTCGAAGCTGTTGCCTGCTCGTTCTGACTTTGCCGCTTTGACTGCCTTGCGGTTTTCGCTTGGATCGACGTCATTGGCCACTAGCTTTCTTGCGTCATCTCGACGCTGACGTGCGTCTTTCAGACTGACCTCTGGATACGTTCCTAGAGAGAGGAGCTTTTCTTTCCCATCGAATCGAAACTTGAAACGCCACCACTTACCCCCGCTTGGGGTGATCAAGAGGAATAAGCCTTTTTCATCAGCAAGCTTCATTGGCTTCACGCCGGGCTTTGCGTTCTTTATGGCGGTATCGGATAGAGGCATTTGGGGGTAACTCCTTTTCAGAGCATCACTGTTACCCCGTAAGTTACCCCCAGTTACCCCCGGATGTCAAAAGAATCCATAAGACCCTAGCGGAAACAAAAAAACCCGCAAAGCTATTAACTGTGCGGGTTTCTTGTGCTACATCGTACAGTATTGGACTTCACTGTACGACCTTTTGGTGGGCCCTCCCGGACTTGAACCGGGGACCAAAGGATTATGAGTCCTCTGCTCTAACCAACTGAGCTAAAGGCCCGTAAGGCTTAGCTCTCGCCGTCGAGGAAGCTCTTGAGCTTCTCGGAGCGCGAAGGATGACGCAGTTTGCGCAGTGCCTTGGCTTCGATCTGGCGGATACGTTCGCGGGTGACGTCAAATTGTTTGCCGACTTCTTCGAGTGTGTGGTCGGTGTTCATTTCGATGCCGAAGCGCATACGCAGCACTTTGGCTTCACGCGCGGTGAGCGAATCCAAGATGTCTTTGGTGACGTTGCGCAGGCTGTCGTATACGGCCGCTTCGATCGGTGCGAGTGAGTTGCCGTCTTCGATGAAGTCGCCCAAGTGGGAGTCGTCGTCATCGCCCACGGGTGTTTCCATGGAGATAGGCTCTTTCGCGATCTTGAGGATCTTGCGGATCTTGTCTTCCGGCATTTCCATCTTGACGGCCAAGGTGGCGGCATCGGCATCCAATCCAGTCTCTTGCAAGATCTGGCGCGAGATACGATTCATCTTGTTGATGGTCTCGATCATGTGCACTGGGATACGGATGGTGCGTGCTTGGTCGGCGATGGAACGGGTGATGGCCTGACGGATCCACCATGTCGCGTACGTCGAGAATTTGTAGCCGCGACGGTATTCGAATTTGTCCACGGCCTTCATCAAGCCGATGTTGCCTTCTTGGATGAGGTCAAGGAACTGCAAGCCACGGTTGGTGTATTTCTTGGCGATGGAGATGACGAGACGCAAGTTGGCCTCGATCATGTCGCGCTTCGCACGGCGTGCTTTCGCTTCGCCGTTGGTCATTTGTTTGTTGATGTCTTTCAAATCAAGGATGGGGATGCCCACGCGTTGTTGCAGCGCGAACAACTTCTTCTGCTGATCGACGATGGCGTGTTGATGACGTACGAGGAATTCGCTGTACGGCTTCTTGGCGGCCATCTCGTGCTTGACCCAATCCAGGTTCTGCTCGTTCTGCGGGAACACTTTGATGAAGTGCGGACGCGGCATGTGCGCTTTGGTGACGCACAGGTCTTGGATGGTACGTTCGCAACTGCGCACTTCTTCTACGAGGCCGCGCATGGTGTCGCACAGTGCATCCACTTGCTTGGCTGCGAAGCGGAATTGCATCAACTCGGTAGAGATCTGTTCTTGCAGTTTGTCGTATTGCTTGCTGCGGTAGCCGTATTTCTCATAGGCCTTGCCCAGCTTGGCGAACAAGTCACCGATGAGGTCGAAGCGTACCAGCGCGTCTTCTTTCAACTGCGCCAGGTTGGCGGCAGCGGCAGCAGCAGTCGCTTCTTCATCTTCTTCTTCGTCAGCCACTTCGACTTCTGGCTCTTCGGCATCAGCATCTTCGTCGTCGTCATCGCCGATCTGCGCTTCGTCTTCAGTATCAACGAAACCGTCGATCACTTCGTCGATCTTGATCTGGTCGGTACGCACCTTGTCGGCCAACATCAGAATCTCGGCGATGGTGGCTGGGCAGGCGGAGATCGCCATGATCATGTGCTTCAGGCCATCTTCGATGCGCTTAGCGATCTCGATCTCGTCCTGACGTGTCAACAGGTTGACCACGCCCATCTCGCGCATGTACATACGCACAGGGTCGGTAGTGCGACCGAATTCAGATTCAACGGTGGAGATGGCGGCTTCAGCTTCTTCGGCTGCATCGTCATCTGCTGCGGCTGGCGCTGTCTCGTTCAAGCCCAAGCCATCGCTCTCAGGTGCAACGTCACATACGGTGATGCCCATGCCGTTGATCATGCTGACGACACCTTCGACCTGCTCGACTTCGAGCATCTCTGGCAAATGGTCGTTGATCTCGGCGTAAGTCAGGTAGCCGCGCTCTTTACCCAGCAGCAGCAGTTCTTTCAGGCGCGTGCGGCGCGCTTCGATATCTTGTGCGGGATCGGCTGTACCAACGGCTGCGGCCGCATCAGCTTTCTCTTTGGCTTTTTCTTTTGCGGTCTGTTTGACGACTGGCTTCACCACCGCTTTGGCAGATGCGGGAGCGACCTTCGCTGGTGCTTCGACAGCAGCGACGACTTTGGTCGTTTTTGCAGCAGGCGCTTTAGTTTTAGTTGTCGCTGCGGCTGGTTTTGCTGGAGCGGTTTTTTTGGTTTGTTTCGGAGTCGCCATTTTATGGATTTCCAAAGTTGATTCGTATTTGCATCAAGCGACCAAAAAAGAAAGGCCGCCGAAAAGGGTCGCGGATTATACCCGATTACCAAGATATTTCCGAGGGTTAGCTACTTTTTGCAGAGTTGGAGCAACTGCAAATAACGTGCCTGCTCGTCTTTATTCAAGCTGGAAAGACCGCCTTTCGCGTTCAAGGCATCCAACTCGGCATCGATCACAGCTCGGCGCAGCCCTTGTAAGGTGTCGGCGAACTCGGCGGCCACATCGAAGTCTTCGCCCCATTGCATCACATCCGCTTGGGCGGACTCAAACACTGGCTTGTGCATGCTGTCTTGGAAGTGCTGGATCATGGCGGCGGTGCTGATCTCGTCGGCCGATTCGTTGAGCCAATCCACCAGCGCATGGATGGCCGCGCCTTCTGCGCCTTCGCCCTGCCAATCTTTTGGTAACTCACGCGCCAGTTCTGGCTTCATCACGAGGCAACGCAACAAGGTGCGCATGCCAGAGGGGGCGGCGCGCTTGGCCTTGGGCGGTGCTGATGGTCCACGTGGCGGAGCGGCCACGGGCTTGATGGACCACAACGCTTCCAATTCGGCTTGCGTCACCCCTGCCAGCGCGGCGATCTCTTTGCGCAACAGCAGTGCCGTGGTCGGCGCGGTGATGGCGGTGAGCAGCGGTTGCGCATTCTTGAGCAAAGCACTGCGACCTTCTTGCGTCTTCAGATCGACTTGCGCGGTGAGTTCGCGCAACAGGTAGCCGGAGAGTGGGAGCGAATTCTCGACTTCGTGCTCGAATGCATCGCGTCCGTATTCGCGGATATAGGTGTCGGGGTCGTGCTCTTCGGGTAGGAACAAGAAACCGATGCGCTTGCCGTCTTGCAGTTGTGGCAGCGCGTTCTCCAACGCGCGCCACGCGGCTTTTTGGCCGGGCTTGTCGCCATCAAAACAGAACACGATCTGCTCACACAGACGCAGCAGTTTTTGCACATGGAAGGGTGTGGTCGCTGTGCCCAAGGTGGCGACGGCGTATTCGACACCGTTCTGCGCCAAGGCCACCACGTCCATATAACCCTCGACGACGATGACGCGCTGTTGCGCGCGGATGGCTTTCTGCGCCTGGTACAGACCGTAGAGTTCGTGACCTTTTTCGAACAAGGTGGTCTCGGGCGAGTTGAGATATTTCGGCTCGCCTTTGTCCAATACGCGCCCACCAAAACCGATGATCTGGCCTTTCACGTTGACGATAGGGAACATGATGCGATCACGGAAACGGTCGTAACGTTTGCCGCCCTCGCCTTCGATCACCAGCCCCGTCTCGACGAGACTGGCATCTTGGTAATTGGAAACAGCTGCGCGCAGATTCTGCCAATCATCGGGCGAATAGCCGATGCCGAAACGCGCAGCGACCTCGCCGCTCAAACCGCGCTTCTTCAGGTATTCGATGGCGCGCGGCGTGACTTTGAGTTGATCGCGGTAGTAACGCGTGGCGGATTGCATGAGATCGTAAAGATCCGGCGCGACTTTGACTTGCGTGATGTTGGAGGCTTCTTGCGGCACGGCAAGACCGATGCCTTTGGCGAGGTCTTCGATGGCCTCGACGAAGCCCATGCCGGTGTGCTCCATGACGAAGCCGATGGCCGTGCCATGCGCGCCACAACCGAAGCAGTGATAGAACTGTTTGGATTGGCTGACGGTGAACGACGGGGATTTTTCAGTGTGGAACGGACAGCAGGCGACGAAGTTGGTGCCCGCTTTTTTGAGCGGTACGTAACGCTCGATGACATCGACGATGTCGAGGCGATTGAGCAGATCCTGAATGAAACTTTTTGGAATCACTCCGCCCTCCCGCTTTCGATTGAAACTTCGGAAATAAAACCAACCGTTCGTCCCGAGTAGGCTGAAGGCCATATCGAGGGAAGCCACTTCGACATGCTCTGGACAGGCCCTTCGACATGCTCTGGACAGGCTTCGATACGGGGCTACGCCCCTACTCAGCCCGAACGGGTGTTAAAACTATTTTGTAAGCTGCGCCTTGATGAGGCCGGATACCTTGCCCATATCGGCACGGCCTGCCAGCTTGGCTTTGACCACGCCCATCACTTTGCCCATGTCTTGCGGGCCTGCTGCGCCTGTGGAAGCGATAGCCTCTGCGATGGCGGAGACGATCTCGGCTTCGCTCAATTGCTGCGGCATGTAGGTCTGCAAGATGGAGACTTCGAACTCTTCGACATCGACCAAGTCTTGACGATTGGCTGTCTTGTATTGGCTGATGGAGTCGCGGCGTTGCTTCAACATCTTTTCGATGATGCTCACCACGTCAGCATCGGTCAGTTCGATGCGTTCATCGACTTCGCGCTGCTTCATGGCTGAAAGCAAAAGACGGATGGCCCCGAGACGTGCCGTTTCCTTGGCGCGCATCGCGTTCTTCATGTCTTCAGTGATTTGTTCTTTCAGACTCATGTCGCCTCCGACCACAAAAGCAAACGCCGCAATCACTGAGGATTGCGGCGTTGCTCAAGATACTAGATTAGTAGAGCTTTGGTGGCAGTGTTTGGCTGCGCAGACGCTTGTAGTGACGTTTGACAGCAGCAGCCAGCTTGCGCTTGCGCTCTGCAGTTGGCTTCTCGTAGAACTCACGAGCGCGCAACTCGGTCAACAGACCAGTCTTTTCTACGGAACGCTTGAAGCGACGCATTGCTACTTCGAACGGCTCATTCTCTTTTACACGTACGGTTGTCATGAACAAACTACCTTCTACCAAAAATTTGAGGGCGCGATTCTACAAAACAACGCCCCAATACACAACCGCTATTTACTGAACCGTGATTCGGCCGAATTTGCGCTTGCCCACTTGGGCCACCACGACGGCTCCCGCCTTGATCTGCAAGGCTTTATCGCTGATCTTCTCGCCATCCAGCTTGACCGCGCCTGAATCGATCATTCTCATGGCTTCGGAGGTGCTGGCGACCAATCCGGCCGATTTCAGCAGATTACCGATGCCGATCTGGCCGTCCGTGCTGGCGAGGGTGACTTCGGGCATGTCGTCCGGCAACACGCCTTTTTGGAAGCGCGCTTCGAATTCGGCTAGCACGTCGACTGCGGCCTGCTGGTCATGGAAGCGGGCGACGATCTCTTGACCGAGCAGCACTTTGATGTCGCGCGGGTTACGTCCGCCTGCCACATCTTGTTTCCACTTGGCGATGATCGCCAGACTCTCAAACGAGAGCAGTTCGAGGTAACGCCACATGAGGTCGTCAGAAACGGACATCAATTTGCCGAACATCTCGGTCGGAGTGTCGGTGACGCCGATGTAGTTGCCCAAGGATTTGGACATCTTGTTGACGCCGTCCAGACCTTCCAACAGCGGCATGGTGAGCACGCACTGCGGCGCTTGGCCGTGATGTTTTTGTAGCTCACGCCCCATCAGCAGATTGAATTTCTGGTCGGTACCACCTAGTTCGATGTCTGCCTTGAGGGCGACGGAGTCGTAACCTTGCACCAGCGGATAGACGAATTCGTGGATGGCGATGGGTTGACTGTTCTTATAGCGCTTGGAGAAGTCGTCGCGCTCTAGCATCTGCGCCACGGTATGGGTGGCGGCGAGGCGGATGAGGTCAACGGCGCTGAACTTGTCCATCCAGGTGGAGTTGAACACGACTTCGGTCTTGTTCGGATCGAGCACCTTGAATACTTGTTCTTTATAACTCTGCGCATTGGCGAGCACCTGCTCACGCGTCAAAGGTGGGCGGGTCGCGTTCTTGCCGGTGGGGTCGCCGATCATGCCGGTGAAGTCGCCGATGAGGAACAGGGCGTGGTGACCTAGGTCCTGCAACTGGCGCATCTTATTCAGAAGAACGGTGTGGCCGAGGTGCAGGTCGGGCGCGGTGGGGTCGAAGCCCGCCTTGATACGCAAGGGGCGACCCAGCTACAGTTTCTTGATGAGTTCAGCCTCGATCAGCAGCTCTTCCGAGCCGCGCTTGATGATCTCTAAGGTTTCTTGTTGATTCATAATGAGTTTTATCGATCCAAACCGCTCGTCGGTCAGAGCAAATCGACCGAACGGGTTTTGAGGGGGTATCGCTTTCTGTTAAAGTCCGCTCCCGATTCAGTGATGCGACCAGTCTGCCGATTTCCAGCTGACAGAAGCTCACGAGTTAACCGCCTAGGGAGGCGCGAATGTTACAACAAAACTCTTTATTGAACGCACACAAGTTAAAGGTACGCTGGTTCGTCACCTTGTCCACTCTGCCCTTGCTGGGCGTGGTCACTGCGTTCGGCATCATGCCTCAGTCTGACGTTCTGACTGGGCCACAAAAGACCATCGTTCAAGAGATCGCGCTACCTACCGCTGCCCAAGCTGCTCCCTCCACAACGACTTTCTGGCGCAATGAGCGCGTGCAACGTGGCGACACCGTCGTTGAGTTGTTGCGTCGCCTGAATGTGGAAGACGAAGCGGCCAGCGAGTATCTGCGCAACTTCAATCCTGCTTCTTCGTTCCGCCAATTGAGCGTGGGCAAGGAAGTGCAAGCCGAGACGAATGCAGAAGGCGCTTTGCTAGCACTGCGCTATCTGGATAACGAGAGCAATCAAGTCATCATCGCCAAGGAAGGCGACAGCTTCAAAGTGGACGTGAAACCCGCCTTGGTCGAGCAACGCACCTTCGTGCGTACCGGCGAGATCCAAAGCAGCCTGTTCGCAGCGACCGACGAAGCCGGATTGCCCGATCCAGCCGCCAACCAATTGGCTGAGATATTCGGCGGCGACATCGACTTCCACCGCGATCTGCGCAAGGGTGACAAGTTCAGCGTGATCTACGAGATGACTTACATCAACGGCGAAGCCGCACGTACCGGCCGTATCCTCGCCGCTGAGTTCATCAACCAAGGCCATACTTACCGTGCCGTGTACTTCCAAACCACTAGCTTCTCGGGCGATTATTACTCGCCTGATGGCAAGAGCATGCGCAAAGCCTTCTTGCGCTCACCGATCGAGTTCTCGCGTGTGAGCTCCGGCTTCACCACTTCGCGCTTCCACCCCGTATTGAACAAGTGGCGCGCACATAAAGGCGTGGACTACGCCTCTCCGATCGGCACCAAAGTGAAGGTGACCGCAGATGGCGTGGTCGAGTTCGTTGGCAAAAAAGGTGGTTACGGCAATGTCGTGATGATCAATCATCAAGGACGTTACGAAACCGTTTACGGCCACCTGTCTCGCTTCGGCAACATTCACAAAGGCCAACGCGTGAGCCAAGGTGAAGTCATCGGCTACGTCGGCATGACCGGTGTCACCAGCGGCCCACACCTGCACTATGAGTTCAAACAAGCTGGCGTGCATCGCGACCCATTGAAGGTTGCACTGCCAGACGGCAAACCTGTGAACGAAGCGCAGAAAATGGTGTTCGTCGAATCGACACGCGACCTTCACACTCGCCTCTCGTTGTTGCGCAATACTCGTATCGCGAAACTCGATTAAGTTGCATTGAGCTCCGCACCCGACCTCTACATCGGCATCATGTCCGGCACCAGCCTGGACGGTGTCGATGCCGCATTGGTTGATCTATCGCAAGCAGCACCCCGCCTCGTCGCCAGCCAATATCAGCCTTATCCGCAACCGTTGAAGGATGCGCTACTCGCACTACATCAGCCTGCGCACAATGAGTTGCATCAAGCGCAGCTCATCGCCAATCAGCTCGCGCGTGAATATGCAGATGCGACGCAACGTCTATTGAAAAAAGCCGGCGTGGCCGCATCACAAGTGCAAGCCATCGGCTGTCACGGCCAGACCATCCGCCATCGCCCCGAACACGGCTATACCATCCAACTGAACAACGCCGCCTTGCTCGCCGAGCTGACCGGCATCCATGTGGTGAGTGACTTCCGCTCGCGCGATATCGCAGCGGGAGGCCAAGGCGCACCGCTGGTGCCCGCCTTCCACGACAAGGTGTTGCGCCATCCCAATATCCATCGCGTCATCCTCAACATCGGCGGCATCGCCAATGTGACTGACTTGCCTGTCGGCAAACAAACGCTTGGTTTCGATACCGGACCCGGTAATCTGCTGATGGATGCTTGGATCGCCAAACATCAAGGCAAGTCTTACGACAAAGATGGTGCATGGGCAACTAGCGGGAAGGTCATCCCTGAGTTACTACAAGGATTGCTGGCCGAGGCGTTCTTCAGCGCAAGACCTCCGAAGAGCACAGGGCGCGATCTATTCAATCTGGATTGGCTGACGCAACATTTGAGCGGAAATGAGATGCCAGCAGATGTCCAAGCGACACTGTTAGCGCTGACAGGCGACAGCATCGCGCATGCGGTGCTTCATTTTTGTACCGGAGTTGAAGCGGTCTATGTTTGTGGCGGCGGAGCTCACAACAGCAGGCTCATGTCGCATCTGCAACTTGCACTGCCGCAATGCACGATCAAGAAGTCAGACTCTGTGGGCATCGATACAGACTGGATGGAGGCGATCGCCTTCGCTTGGCTGGCCCAACAGACCATGACATTGCGCCCTGGCAATCTACCTGCTGTCACTGGCGCAAAACATCCATGCGTCTTAGGCGCGATCTATCCTGCTTGAAAGCAAACAGGGCGCTTTCGCGCCCTGTTCTTTAAAACAACTTCTATTCGATCAAGCCGAGAACGAAGAACCGCAACCGCAAGTCGTCGTTGCATTCGGATTCTTGATGACGAACTGAGAACCTTCCAAGCCTTCGGTGTAATCGATCTCTGCGCCAACCAGATACTGGAAGCTCATTGGGTCGATCAACAGTTGCACGC
>JAVBYP010000258.1 GCA_030823965.1 Sideroxydans sp. | reverse complement strand
TCTTTGATCAAGCCCATGGCGATACCTGCCACGTGATTCTTCATCGCTACGCCTGCATCCATCAACGACAAGCAGCCGCCGCACACAGAAGCCATGGAGCTAGAGCCGTTGGATTCTGTGATTTCGGAGACCACGCGCATCGCGTAACCGCATTCCTCTTCGCTCGGCAATACGGCGACTAGTGCACGTTTAGCCAAACGACCGTGACCGATCTCGCGACGCTTTGGTGTACCTACACGACCTGTTTCGCCAGTCGCATATGGAGGGAAGTTGTAATGCAGCATGAAGCGGTCGGAGAACTCACCTTGCAATGCATCGATCTTTTGTGAATCGCGCATCGAACCCAGTGTAGCGACCACCAAAGCTTGGGTCTCACCGCGTGTGAACAATACGGAACCGTGGGCACGTGGCAATACGCCGGTACGGATGGTGATCGGACGCACAGTACGTGTGTCACGACCATCGATACGTGGCTCGCCGCTCAGGATCTGACCGCGTACGATCTTGGCTTCCAATGCGCTGAACAACTCGCTCACTTCATTGTTTGAAACGTTCTCGAATTCAGGTGTCGCCAATGCAGCAGAGACCTTGGCACGGATGGCCTCCACTTGATGTGTACGCGCTTGTTTCTCACGTACGGCGTAAGCTGCCTTCAGTTCGTTCTCAGCCAATGCGTTGATCTTAGCGATGAGCGTTTCGTTCTTGGCTGCTGGCGTCCAATCCCACTCGTCTGCACCTACTGCATCAGCCATTTCGTTGATCGCATTGATCACGACTTGCATCTGTTCGTGACCGAACACGACCGCGCCCAACATGACTTCTTCCGATAGTTCTTGCGCTTCGGATTCAACCATTTGTACAGCCTTAACGGTACCTGCAACCACCAAGTCCATCTGCGAAGTGACCAACTCATCTTTAGTCGGGTTCAACAGATATTGACCGTTGGCGTAACCCACACGAGCTGCGCCGATAGGGCCGTCGAAAGGAATACCAGAGATCGCCAACGCAGCGGATGCGCCGATCATGGAAGGGATGTCGGAATCGATCTGCGGATCGGAAGACACGACAGTCGCTACGATCTGCACTTCGTTGTAGAAGCTTTCTGGGAACAGAGGACGCAATGGACGGTCGATCAAGCGAGAAGTCAGGATCTCTTTCTCGCTCGGACGGCCTTCACGTTTGAAGAAACCACCAGGGATCTTGCCACCCGCATAGGTGCGCTCTTGATAGTCGACGGTCAACGGGAAGAAGTCTTGATCAGGCTTTGCATCTTTACGGCCAACTACGGTGACCAGCACCACAGTGTCGCCCAAACTGACCATGACTGCACCACTGGATTGACGAGCGATCTCGCCTGTCTCCAATGTCAGTTGTTGATTACCGTAACTCAGTGTTTTTTTATAGTGACTCAAGATTAGTCCTCTCCAATGTGAATGCCTGACCGAGTGGTCAATGCACCGATACGACACCCAAAACAAAGCGGGCCGCTATCGCGACCCGCTCGTAAATCTTAATTACTTGCGCAGTTCCAAACGTTGGATCAGCTCTTTGTAACTACCTTCGTTCTTGCTCTTCAGGTAGTCCAGCAGCTTGCGGCGGCGGCTAACCAGACGCAGCAGACCACGGCGTGAGTGGTGGTCTTTGTTATGCTCTTTGAAATGCTCGGTCAGGTAGTTGATACGTGCTGTCATCAAAGCAACTTGTACTTCAGGGGAGCCAGTGTCGCCCTTGGCACGTTGATAATCAGTAACGATCTGCGATTTTTGTGCTGCGGTAATAGACATTTACTTACTCTCTCCAAATAAAAAGTGCGGCATTCTAACCTTGAACGGGGTATCCACTCAAGCTGAATTAGGGATGGCGGCGGCTTTGGCTATACTCGATAACAAGCGGCTTGGGGACAATCTGCCCTCGACCAGCTCGCCCAGACCGATAAATCGCCCTTCTGAATACAATCTGCGTTTGCCATCGGGGTAGCTATCGGTCAGCCCAAGCCTTTGCCCTCGAGCTAAACGCGTGGCTTGGACGCTGTCCAACTCCATTGACGGCAAGTTAAGCACCAATCTATCCAAAGGCAGTAGGCATGAATCGCGCTCAGCCTGCCCCATCGCTTCCAATTGTGCCAAGGTATGAGCCTCGCTCAAACCGAACTCCCCAATGGATGTTCGGCGTAAAGCGATCAAATGACCGCCACAGCCTAGGATTTCACCGATATCCTCGGCCAAAGTGCGCACATAAGTGCCTTTGCTGCATAAGACGCTGAATTCCAGCTCATCGCCTTGCAAGCGTTCCAGCTTCAAGTCATGGATAGTGATTTTCCGTAGTTCACGCTCAACGGTCTCACCTTTTCGGATGTATTCGTACAGCGGCTTGCCTTGGTGCTTGATGGCGCTGTGCATAGGGGGAAGCTGCTGGCTCTCGCCCAGAAAGTTCGCCAACACCGTCAATACCTTAGCCTCGTTGACGTCAACTGGGCGCGTCGCTATCACTTCCCCCTCGGCATCTCCCGTCGTCGTCTTTTGACCTAGACGTATCGTTGCACGATAACCCTTGTCGGCATCCAACAAAGCGATGGTGTATTTGGTGGCTTCACCAAAACAGATTGGCAATAGGCCGGTAGCGAGTGGATCGAGCGTGCCGGTATGCCCTGCTTTTTCGGCACCGAAAAGCCAACGCACCTTCTGCATCGCCGTGTTGGAACTCAACTCCAATGGCTTATCGAACAGCAATACGCCGTCCAACTGCCTTTTGATACGGGTCGTGCGATTAATGATTGGTGTCGCTGGCAACGGCTTTATCGATCAACTGAGAAAGATGAGCGCCACGCTCGATGGAGGCGTCATAGAGAAAATGTAATTGAGGCGTGATGCGCAACTTCATGGCCTTCGCCAACTGACTACGCAAATATCCTGCCGCACGTTCCAATCCTTGTAGCAACTCCGGGCTATTTCCATCCAAAGAGGTGTAGAAGATTTTGGCATGGGCGTGGTCGTTAGTGACCTCGACTCCTGTCAAGGTGACCTTACGCACGCGCGGATCTTTGACTTCCAGCCGAATCAGTTGAGCCAACTCTCGCTGGATCTGTTCGGCGATACGATCGGTGCGTGCGTAGTCCTTTGCCATTTATTGGAGTGCCCGCGCCACTTCGACGATCTCGAACACTTCCAAGAAATCGCCGACTTCCAAATCGTTGAAGCCGCGCAAAGAAAGACCGCACTCGAAGTTGGATTTGACTTCCTTGGCATCATCCTTGAAGCGCTTCAAGGAGTCGAGTTCGCCCGTATGGATGACCACATTGTTGCGCAACACACGTACGCTGGAACCACGTTTGACCATACCTTCGGTGACGTAGCAACCTGCGATGGTGCCGACCTTGGAGATGGTGAACACCTGACGGATCTCGACCATACCGATGATGCTCTCCTTCTTCTCGGGAGCCAGCATGCCGGACAGCGCCGCTTTGATCTCATCGACCATCGCGTAGATGATGTTGTAGTAACGGATGTCCACACCAGACGATTCTGCCAATTTGCGCGCCGTTGCATCGGCACGTGAATTGAAACCGATGATGATCGCTTTTGAAGCCAGCGCCAAGTTGACGTCAGACTCGGAGATCGCGCCCACACCACTGTGGATCAGGTTGACCTTGACCTCAGAAGTAGACAGTTTCTGCAAGGAACCCGCGATGGCCTCGAGCGAACCTTGTACGTCGGCCTTCACGATGACAGACAGAGAACGCACTTCGCCTTCGCCCATCTGCTCGAACATGTTCTCCAACTTTGCGGCTTGTTGTTTCGCCAGCTTCACGTCGCGGAACTTGCCTTGACGGAACAAGGCGATCTCGCGCGCCTTCTTCTCGTCAGCCAATACAAGGAAGTCAGCACCGGCCACAGGCACTTCGGACAGACCTTGGATCTCGACTGGGATAGATGGCCCCGCTTCGGTGATGTTCTTGCCGTTCTCATCCAGCATCGCGCGAACACGACCCGAGACGGAACCTACCAAGATCGCATCACCACGTTTCAAAGTACCAGATTGCACTAGCAAGGTCGCCACAGCGCCCTTACCTTTATCTAGGCGCGCCTCGACGACGACACCCTTGGCACTCGTGTTCTTAGCAGCTGTCAGCTCCAACACTTCGGCTTGCAACAAGATACCTTCCAGCAAGGTGTCGATGCCTTGACCTGTCTTCGCAGAGACTTCAACGAACATCGCATCACCGCCCCAATCATCCGGAACGACACCTTCAGCAACCAACTCTTGGCGCACGCGCTCAGAGTTCGCATCGGGCTTGTCGATCTTGGTGATCGCCACCACGATTGGCACTTCTGCCGCTTTCGCATGATGGATCGCTTCTTTCGTTTGCGGCATCACGCCGTCATCCGCAGCAACGACCAAGATCACGATGTCGGTCGCTTTTGCACCACGAGCACGCATCGCGGTAAACGCTTCGTGACCTGGGGTATCGAGGAAAGTGATCATGCCGCGCGGCGTATCCACATGGTATGCACCGATGTGCTGCGTGATACCACCCGCTTCACCACTCGCAACGCGAGTACGGCGGATGTAATCCAGCAAAGAAGTCTTACCGTGGTCGACGTGACCCATCACGGTCACTACAGGTGCACGCGCTTCCAGCACGGCATCTTCATGATCTGCCGCATCCATCAAGAACGCATCAGGATCATCCGGTTTAGCTTGGATCGCTTTATGCCCCAACTCTTCAACGATGATCATCGCCGTCTCTTGATCGAGCACTTGGTTGATGGTAACCATCGAACCCATCTTCATCAGCGCCTTGATGATCTCGGCTGCTTTGATGGACATCTTCTGAGCCAACTCAGCCACCGTGATGGTCTCTGGGATCATCACTTCTTGCACGATCGCTTCGGTTGGCAATGTGAACGCGTGTTGAGCAGTATCGTGCTGTTTGCTGTGCTTGTCATGACGACCTGCACGTAGCGAACTTCCTGCACGAACACCTACGTTAGCGCGAGGGTCAGTATTGCGTGATGGCGGACGTTTCTTATGTCCAGCCTCATCCCAAGGACTGTCTTTCGCGGGTGCTTTATCCACTTTCTTAGCAGGCTTCGCCACCTTGTCGCCCGGCTTGAGCGTAGGTTTATGCAAAGTGCCTTCTTGTTTTTCTGCGGCAACGACTGGCGCGACCACCTCCACCTTCGCCTCAACAACGGGTTCAGGGACTGGCTCTGGCTTAGGCTCAGCTGCCGCTGCTTTACGCTTGGAGCGTGCTTGTTTAGCTTCGATCTCAGCCGCTTGGCGTGATGCCAGTTCAGCTTGGAGGCGTGCTTCTTCTTCGCGCGCCTTCATTTGTTGCTCGTCCAAGACGCCCCTAGCTCTTACTGGCGCTGGCGTCTCTACAGGTGCAGGTGTCGGCGCAGCTTCAGCTACCACCTCAACGACTGGCGTTGGCTTCTCTTCTGTCTGTGCAGTGGGAGCGGCGATGGTGCGCTTCTTACGCACTTCGACTTGAATGGAGCGCGCCTTACCCGTGCTATCGGTCTTCTTGATAGCGGTCGTTTCACGACGCGTCACAGTGATCTTGCTCTTGCTCGCGCCACCATGCGCATTGCGCAGATGCTCAAGCAACTTGGCCTTATCCTGCTCAGAGATCGCGTCGGAGTCAGCCTTCTTATCTACACCAGCCGATTTCAACTGCTCTAATAGCAGTTCGACTGGAAGACCAAGCTCCCCAGCGAATTGAGCGACATTCATTTTTCCCATTGCTTTCCTTCAGTCCTGCGGACTTATATTACTTATACGAACCAAGGCGCACGCGCCGTCATGATCAACTGATTCGCACGTTCAGCATCCATGCCAGTCAGCTCTACCAACTCGTCACCATCCAGATCGGCCAGTTGATCTTGCGTGACCACACCTTTACCAGCCAATGTGCGCGCAGTCTCTTCATCCATGCCGTCGATCTTCAATAGACCTTCGATACCGTGTTCGACTTGCTCTTCATTCACGATCGCTGCGGTCAACAGAGCGTTACGTGCGCGGCTACGCAACTCGTTCACCGTCTCTTCATCCAAGGCCTCGATCGCCAACATCTCTTCCAACTCGACGTAGGCGACTTCTTCCAAGGTGTTGAAACCTTCCTGCACTAGTATGTCCGCGACTTCTTCATCGACATCCAACTTGGCAACGAACATATTGCGGATCACTGCGAACTCTTGCTCGTTCTTCTCGGCAGATTGCTCCACCGTCATCAGATTGATCTCCCAACCTGTCAGCTCGGTAGCCAGACGTACATTCTGACCGCCACGACCGATGGCTTGCGCCAGATTCTCTTCTTCGATGACGACATCCATGCTGTGCTTGTCTTCGTCCACCACGATGCTGCTGACTTCAGCAGGTGCCAAGGCGTTGATGACGAAGGTCGCTGGCTCGTCTGCCCACAAGATGATGTCCACACGCTCGCCCGCCAACTCATTGGTCACCGCTTGCACGCGCGAACCGCGCATACCGACGCAAGTACCGATCGGATCAAGACGTTGGTCATTGGTGCGCACAGCGATCTTGGCGCGAGAACCCGCGTCGCGCGATGCGCTGACGATCTCCAAGATACCTTCTTCGATCTCAGGCACTTCCAACTCGAACAACTTCTTCAAGAATTCAGCGGTGATACGCGACAAGATGATCTGTGGCCCGCGAACAGTGCGATCCACACGCAACAGATAGGCACGCACACGGTCGCCCACGCGCAGATTTTCTTTCGGGATCATTTGATCGCGTGGCAACAAGGCTTCGATCTTGCCGAACTCGACGATCGCGTTGCCGCGCTCGATACGCTTGATGGTGCCGGAGACCAGATGCTCGTTACGTTCCATGAAGTCAGCCAAGATCTGTTCGCGCTCAGCGTCACGGATCTTTTGGAAGATGACTTGCTTGGCAGCTTGTGCACCGATACGACCGAAGTCGATGTTCTCCAAAGGCTCTTCGATGAACTCTTCCAATTGGATCGCTGGATCACGTTTCTGCGCTTCTTCAAGCTTGATGTGCAGTTCAGGCGTCTCGAATGTCTCGTCGTCCATCACTTGCCAGCAACGGAAAGACTCGTATTCACCGGTTTGACGATTGATGCTCACACGCACATCTGCTTCTTCGTCCGAGAAACGCTTTTTCGTAGCGGAAGCCAAAGCGGACTCCAACGCACCAAACACGATCTCCTTGTCCACGTTCTTCTCACGCGCCAAGGCATCTACCAACAACAGAACTTCACGACTCATCGCTATCTCCGACTACTTCAGAAAACAGGCACTAAACGTGCCTTGTCTATATTCGACAATTCGATGGATACCGAACTGCCCTCCAGATCCAACTGCAAAACCCCATCTTTCAACTCGCCGATGACACCGACGAAGTTCTTGCTTCCATTCACAGGTGTGCGCAATTTGAATTTTGCCTTCTGCCCCGCGAAACGCACGAAGTCAGATTCTTTCTTCAACACTCGATCTAAACCAGGCGAAGATATCTCTAGGCGTTCATACGCCACACCTTCGACTGTGAACAGGCGCACCAACTGATTGCTCACGCGCTCACAATCCTCGACCGAGATACCTTCCGGCTTATCCATGAACACGCGCATCAGCCCGCGCCCAGAGACTTCCAGATCGACCAACTCGTATCCCATACCAGTCAGCGTCGTATCAACCAGCTTTGCCACATCCATATTCGTACCCACAAATAAAAAACGGGCTCGAAGCCCATCTGAAAACGGCGCGGATTGTACCAAAGGAATGCACTAATGGAAACAGGTATTTAAGAGGAATGTTCTTGGCGTAGGCTGGTGGTGAGCAAAGCGAACCCCAGCATGTTAGGTATTGGCTAATGCTGGGGTTCGTACCTCACCGCCAGCCTACGTGACGTTCCCCCCGACAGCCTACCCACCAACTCACCCCGCCATCAACTTCCGAATGCCTTGCGCATCCGGCTGCAACACCACGCCTCGTTCAGTGATCAAGCCAGTCACCAACTCTGCTGGGGTCACGTCGAAGGCAGGATTGCGTATCTTCACCCCTTCCGCCGCCCAGTGGGTGTCTCGGAAGCCTTTCACCTCGTCTGCCGAGCGTTCCTCGATGGGGATGTCCTTGCCAGAGGCGATATTCAGGTCGATGGTCGAGAGTGGGCATGCCACATAGAACGGAATGTTATGGCGCTTGGCCAGCACCGCGACCATATATGTACCGATCTTGTTCGCCACATCACCGTTGGCCGCCACGCGATCCGTCCCCACCACCACGGCATCCACCTCGCCCTGCGCCATCATGTACCCCGCCATGTTGTCGGTGATGAGCGTCACGGGGATGTTCTCCTGCACCATCTCCCAAGCCGTCAGCCGTGCGCCTTGCAAGAAAGGCCGCGTCTCATCGGCGATGATCGATATCTTCTTACCCGCCTCCACCGCCGAACGGAACACCCCCAGCGCCGTGCCCCACCCCGCCGTCGCCAATGCGCCCGCATTGCAATGCGTCAACACCCGCGCGCCGTCCTTCAGCAAGGCCGCGCCGTGCGCACCCATCGCCTTATTGATGCGGATGTCCTCCGCCAAGATCTCATGCGCCTCGGCCAGCAGGCGCTGCGCTATCTCTTGCGGGGATTGTGTCACGACGCCCTCCCAAACCTTGCGCATACGCTGCAACGCCCAGAACAGATTCACCGCCGTCGGACGGCTGGCGGCCAGCACGGTGAAGCCAACTTCCATACCTTCTTTGAACTCAACCGCCGACTTGTCCTGCAAGCGCAAAGCCTCCAGCGCCACCCCGTAGGCTGCCGAGACTCCAATAGCTGGCGCACCGCGCACCACCATGCTACGGATGCCCTCCGCCACCGAAGCGGCCGTGTAATAACTCAGGTATTCAAAGGCGGCAGGCAGGATGCGCTGATCCACCATCTCCAGCCGGTTGTTAAACCAGCGTAGGGTTTCGACTTTCATTTAATCGCCCTCGAACTCGCACAACGCAAACACCTTCTGCCCCAGCTTCTCCAGCCGCGCACGTCCGCCGATATCCGGCAGGTCGATGATGAAGCAGCATTCAACGATATTTCCGCCCATCTTTTCGATGAGGATGCAGGCGGCTTCGGCTGTACCGCCGGTAGCGATGAGGTCGTCCACCAGCAATACCTTCTCGCCTTTTTGAATGGCATCGGTGTGTATCTCGATGCGGTCGATGCCGTATTCCAGCGCGTAGTCGTGGCCGATGGTCTCAGCGGGCAGTTTGCCTTTCTTTCGGATGGGTACGAAACCTTTGCCCAAGGCATAAGCCAATGGTGCGCCAAGGATGAAGCCGCGCGATTCGATGCCGGCGATCTTGTCTATCTTCATGTCTTTGTAGCGCAGCACCAGTTCATTCACCGTGGCTCGGAAACCCTCTGGGTCTTTGAGCAAGGTAGTGATGTCTCTGAACTGGATACCTTGTTTGGGGTAATGGAGGACGGTGCGTATCTTCGATTTGATGGGCATGTTTTTCCTAACTACGTTTCTTGTATTCGACGAATTTCTCTTTGACTGCGTGCATCTGTTGCACCGTGAGTATCTGCGGCATCCCAGCTTGCAGGGTGCGCCAATAGATCTCGCACAGGTATTCGACTTCTTGCGCAACGGACAAGGCATCAGCCAAGTCTTTACCCAAGGCGATCATGCCATGGTTACCCAACAGGCAAGCCTTGCGGTCATGCAGTGCTTCGAGTGCCAAGTCAGAAAGGTTCTGTTCGCCGAAGATGGTGTACGGCGTGCAGCGGATGCTGTCGCCGCCTGCGATGGCGATGTGGTAATGCACAGCAGGCACGTCCTTGCCCAGACATGCGATGGTGGTAGCAAAAGTGGAATGCATGTGCAGCACCGCGCCGATTTCGGGACGGGCAACAAAGATGTCCCGGTGGAAGCGCCATTCGCTGGAAGGCTTGCCGCCTTGCAGTACCTTACCTTCCAGATCCATGCGCACCATGCTGTCGGTTGTCATCTCCGCCACAGGCAGTGCAGAAGGAGTGATGAGCATTCCTTCCTCATGTCGCAGCGAGGCGTTACCTGCCGTTCCGCGATTCAGTCCGAGTTCGACTAGGCGGCGCGAAGTGGCTAGGAGTTGTTGGCGGGATTCTTGTTCGCTCATGGTCAACCTTTCAGCACGCGCCCAGCAATAGCTTGCAGTTTTTCTTTCATCGCCACATCGCGCGCTTCTGGCGCGGTGATGAGTGCGTATTGCAACGCGCTGCGACAACCGCAATCACACGCTTTGGCATCTCCGCCCACGCGCGGCACGACTTGTTTCACCAACGTCTTGGCTTTATCCGCATTCTCCAACAACACTTTGATGATCTGATCCACGGTCACGTGGTCGTGGTCGGGATGCCAACAATCGTAGTCAGTGACCATCGCCACCGTGGCGTAGCAAAGTTCTGCTTCACGGGCGAGTTTGGCTTCGGGCATGTTGGTCATGCCGATGACGTCGCAACCCCATTGGCGGTAAAGCTCGGATTCAGCGAGGCTGGAGAACTGCGGACCTTCCATCACCAGATAGGTGCCGCCACGTAAGGCGTTGATGCCTGAGTCTTTCGCTGCCGCTTCGATATGGCCTCCGAGACGTTTACAGACCGGATGCGCCATGGAGACATGCGCCACCAAACCTGTGCCAAAGAAGGATTTGTTGCGAGCGAAGGTGCGGTCGATGAACTGATCGACGATGACGAAAGTGCCGGGTTTCAGGTGTTCGCGCAATGAACCGACTGCGCTGACTGAGATGACGTCGGTCACCCCTACCCTTTTAAGTGCGTCGATATTGGCGCGGAAGTTGATCTCGGACGGCGGTATCTTGTGGCCACGACCATGGCGCGGCAGAAAGGCCAGCTTCACACCATTGAGTTCACCGAACAACAGCTCGTCCGACGGCTCACCGAAAGAGGACTCCACCTTCTCCCAGCGTTTGTTCTCCAAACCAGCGATGTCATAGACCCCGCTTCCTCCGATGATTCCGATACTTGCCTGCGCCATGTCTTTTCCTAATGTTTGGAAGGATGCGGGATTGGAACAGGAAACCACTCCTA
>JAVBYP010000204.1 GCA_030823965.1 Sideroxydans sp. | reverse complement strand
TCGCACGTTTGATCGGCGCACCGCCTGGCTATGTTGGCTACGAAGAAGGTGGTGGGCTGACCGAGGCCGTGCGCCGTAAACCTTACAGCGTCATCCTGCTGGACGAAGTGGAGAAGGCGCACCCCGACGTGTTCAACGTGTTGCTGCAAGCATTGGATGATGGTCGCATGACCGATGGCCAAGGCCGCACCGTGGACTTCAAGAACACCGTCATCGTGATGACCTCCAACTTGGGTTCGCAGATGATCCAGCAGATGCAAGGTGACGACTATCAGGTGGTGAAGCTGGCTGTGATGGGCGAAGTGAAGACTTATTTCCGTCCTGAGTTCATCAACCGTATCGACGAGGTGGTGGTGTTCCACGCGTTGGACGAGAAGAACATCAAGAGCATCGCGCGCATCCAGTTGCAGTATCTGGAGAAACGCCTTGCAGCGATGGAAATGAAGTTGGACGTGAGCGAAGCCGCACTTGCAGAGATCGCCAACGCAGGCTTCGATCCGGTGTATGGTGCACGTCCGCTGAAGCGTGCGATACAGGCGCAGTTGGAGAACCCACTGGCCAAGCACATCCTCGAAGGACAGTTCGCTGCGAAAGACACCATCAAGGTGGATTGCAAAGCAGGTGTGATGCGTTTTGAAAAAGGCTAAGCAGTCATTCCCGCGAAGGCGGGAATCCAGTTGATTAAAAGCTCCCCGCGCAGCAGGACAAGGATTAAGACTTTGTCTGCTACGCGGGTTGTTTTTTAACTAGATTCCAGCCTTCGCGTGAATGACGGTGTAATAGGATCATTAGGGTAAAGGTATGAATTCATGCAACAAAGATTCGTGTTGAACGCTCAAGCCAAGCCGCCTAGCTTGTTGCGCAAGCTGGTGGCCTTGGTCGTCACCGTGGCGATGTTCGCCTTGGTGTTGATGTTCTCGGCGGTGGTTCTCGTTGTCCTGCTTGTCGTAGGCATCTTCGCTTTTGCCTATGTGTGGTGGAAGACGCGCGAGGTGAGAAGGGTGATGCGCATGATGCGTAGCGTCGCCACACCGGAAGCGCGGCGTGCGGCACAGGCGAGTAACGACGGCGTGTTCGAAGGCGAAGTGATACGAGTGGTCGATCCTAAAGACGTGAAGTGATGTGTAGCACGCAGTGAGTCAAACGACATAAAGCCCGGCATCACCGGGCTTTATGTCGTTGGGTGAGTCACCTTCCTTAGTTGTTCACAGCAGCAACATTCAAACCACTTTGTTCGGTGCCATCTTGCTGCTTGCGCCCCGTTACATCGCCCAGCCTTTCAGTCGTGGTATCGCCTGCTTCCCAGAGCAGTTGGAACACCGCCATCGCATCTTGTTTGCCACGGAACGATGCGCGGGTGACAGGAACGATCTTGTCTGCGAATTCGGCAGGCAACACGTCGATGAGTTCTTGCGAGGTCATGGTCTGCCGCGCTCTTGTGATGGATGCGATGCGAGCGGCGACATTCACCGTATCGCCGAACACATCGTTGGCCTTGAGGATGACTTCACCGAAATGGATGCCGATGCGCAAAGCGATGGCTTGTTCGCCGCCGGGCTTCCTCGTATCGATCGCAAAGTGCATCGCGCGTGCCGCATTTGCTGCCAGTGCAGCATTGGGGAAAGTGCACATCACCTCATCACCGATGGTCTTGATCAGCGTCCCCTTGTTCTTGGCGACTTCTTGTTTCACCAGATTCAAGGTGCGCGTCACCATGTTCAGCGCAGCCTCATTTCCCAGTTGCTCGTACAAGGCGGTGCTACCGCAGATGTCGGCGAACATCACCGCCATTTGGCGTGTCATCTGAGAAGAGTAGATGGCGCGGTTCTGGATGGACATGTTCTGTGTCTCAGCGTAGTGCAGGATCTTAGCGACACGTGCCAAACGCAACTTCAGCGCAAGGTCGGTAGGGGTCAATCCGATCTGGTTCTTTATCTTCAATTTTGCGCCGTGAAGAAGCAGTAGCAGAACGATATCGGCATTGCCTTTCTCGATGGCGACGAAGATGGGGATGCGTCCATCCTGGCTGAAGTTCACTTCCACATCCGAGACCAACAGTTGATGTAGCGCAGCGAAGTCGCCATGCGTGATGGCAGCAAGCACGTGGTTCCTAGATTCGATGGTGTCGCGCAAGTGACTGATAGAAGTCTCCGCGTCAGCGGGCGTGTCGTGGTCACGCTCGACCACCTTCTCGCGATTCTTCTTAAGTTGGTCGTAAAACTTGTACAGCAATGCGACTGCTACCAGCATGCCTGAGGCGATGATGAAGGCGGTCTGGCTGAGGTGGAGTTGATTTGCCAACTGCTCTGGCAAGTTCGCACCGATGGCCAGCACCGACACCGTGAGGAACAACATGAACTTGAGGTAGCGGAACAGCGAGATGAATACCGTGATGACCAGCGCGACCAGCAACAGATTAGGGTCGAACACATTGCCGACCACGTCAGCAGGTAGATTGGCGCCGAACGCCATCAGTGCAACGATGACGAGCAACCATACGTCATGACTCTTGAAATTGATTTGCATACGTCCCTCCTAACTATCTGCTTACGCTATCGGAGAGAGACGCGGATCTCGGGTGGACGAAGCTAAGGTACTAACGGGAACCGCTCGAAGGCTGAGTGGCTACCGGCAATCCCGCTGTCGTAGAGCTAACTTCACTCCTTAGACCGGAAACTTTGCGTCCCTACCTTTCAATAGGTTTGCTCTTGTTTGCTACTGGGAGGCATTATCTTCCTGCCGTTCGAGATAGCAAGAGGGAGAACCATCCGTCTGTCGGTTTTGCCAAAGGGGATGAACGGAGCGACGATAATAAAAGCCCGGCAACGCCGGGCTTTTATTTCACAGATACAACAGCTTAATGTGTCGTAGAAGGGGTGATGAATGCTTGTGCATCGTGATGGTGCTTCTTCTCATGTTTCGCCATCCGCTTCTCCTTCGCGGTCATCAACGGCTTCTTCTTACTATCTTTGTGAGTGTTATGTGTCTTAGGCATGATCTGGCTCCTTATGTTGATTAAGAGCGGAACTGCGATTTCATCCTACTCCGATAGATCAGCCTTGTCCGCAGATTGTTTTGGCTCACTCACACCCATGATAGGTAAGTCGTTGCGCGACAGTTTCAGCGCTTCGAACACTTTCAATGCCGCGTAAGCATCGTTCGCTGCGTAGAGCTGTTGCGATTGTGTGAGTTCATGCTGCGACCAATCCGTGGTGGTGATCTTTCTCGATTTGACGAAGCGTTGTTTGAACACGAACGCCACCGCGTTACGCACGCCCATCTCTTTCTGGTGTCCCTGCATGCTGAACACCACATTAAGATCGACCACGCCGCCGAACTGGATGCCGAACTTCTTGAAGATGTGTCCACTGTCCGACTTCAAACCGAAGCCCACTTTGATGACTGCATCCGAACGCAGCAACTCTTGCAGAAACGGCAGCCCCTCCGTGCGATGCACTTGGAACAGATAAGCGCGGTCAGGCAGGGCGAACTGCACCACGTGCGGCCCGTTGCTCACCTCACCTACTGAGAAGGTGGGTTTCGATTCTGTATCGAATCCCACGACACCCGCCGCCTTGATGGCCTCTGTAGCCGCTGCGAATTCTTCTTTTGTCGTCGGCACGTGGACCTGCTCTAACTTGAGGCCGACGAAGACAGGCATCAGTGCGATCTCATCTTTGCTTGGTGCGCGTGGTTTCATTTGCTGTGTACCTTGATCCGTGCAGGTTTGTTTTCTTTTGCTGCGCGTGCGCGCAACTGCCCACATGCCCCTTCCACTTCTTTCCCTGCGGAATCACGCACGCGGGAATAGATGCCTTGCCGATTCAGCGTGAGCATCATCTCTGCGGTACGGTCGGTTGAAGGGCGGCGATAGGGCAAGCCATCCACCGCATTGAAGGGGATGAAATTCATCAGCGCGTATTTGTCTTTGAGCAATTGCGCGATGCGCTCCACCTCGGCATCGCTGTCGTTCACACCTTCGATCAACGTCCATTGATATTGCGTCGGATATCCCGTGGCACGCGCATACACCTCGGCGCGTTCCACCAACTCTTCTACAGAGATATCAGGTGCGTGTGGCAACAGCTTCGCGCGTAATGTCGCGTCGGTGCTGTGCAGTGAAAGGGCGAGGGCGGGTTTTACTTTTCCCTGCGGCAAGCGCTCGAACACTCGCACATCTCCCACTGTCGAAAGCACCAGCTCCTTATGCCCGATGCCTCCCAACGTACCCAGCACATCGATGGCTTCCAGCACGTTGTCCAGATTGTGCGCCGGCTCACCCATGCCCATGAACACCACCTTGCTCACCGCGCGGCGTTTGCGTGCCAGCACCACCTGCGCCACGATCTCTGCACTACCCAGTTGGCGGATCAGCCCATCACGCCCGCTCATGCAGAACACACAGCCCACCGCACATCCTACTTGTGTCGAGACGCATAAGCCGCCGCGCGGCAACAACACACTCTCCACCATCTGGCCGTCATTCAATTCCACTAGCAATCGTGCGACTTGTTCATCAACGGGGTATTCGCCATGCAAACGCGCCAAGCCATCTAACTCCGCTTCGATGGCAGGCAACTCATTACGCAGCGCAGCGGGAAAGAAGATCTCAGCAGGACTGCCCTTCACATCGTATGAGCGCACCTGGCTCCAACCGCGCAGCAACCTATCTTCGTGGCAGGGCTTAGCGCCAAGCTCGTGCAGACGTTGGCGAAGTTGGGCGATGCGTAGCGATGGAGGAGAGGCGGGAATCAAGGTGGGGCAGTGGAAGGTGGCGTGGGATCGGTGCAGATTTTAACTGCAAACGCCGGCGGGGATGAAACCGTGATCCTGTTACCTCAGTCGAACTTCTCGCGCAGCTCGTCGCGGTCGAACCACCAAGCATCGCCGACGATGATGTTCACCACCTTGCCCAAACGCGGCAAGAATATCTGCGGGTCGCGCAGTGACAACTTCTCCATCCACTGGTCGAGCGCAGCCTGATCGCGCACCTTGCTGTGGCGTTCGGCGACGCGACCGATCAGCGTGTTGGCGAGGAAGCTCAGGCTTTCGTGGCTCGCATCATCGGCGCGCAGGTCGATCACATAGCGAGCCGCGACGGCGGCGAGTGCCGCACCGTCTGAGTTGTCCGGTGTCTCTTCCACGATATGCATCAGCATCGCCAGCGTCA
This sequence comes from Sideroxydans sp., assembly GCA_030823965.1. Lineage (GTDB taxonomy): Bacteria > Pseudomonadota > Gammaproteobacteria > Burkholderiales > Gallionellaceae > Sideroxyarcus. The sequence continues at coordinate 5,988 of JAVBYP010000204.1, read as the reverse complement.
GCTCGGGATCGACCGGGAAGCTCACCGCCAGCCACACACCCATGCCCAGCGCCGCCACAGACTCTTGCTGCTCACACTGATAGAGCACATCGCAGGCTTCCACCGCATCTTTCCACGCATCCTGTCGCAGCGCAGTGTTAAACGCTTCGCGTGCCAATGTCCATGCTTCGGGTTTGCGTTCCAGCGCCACCAATATCTCGGCTACATCCAATTGCAAGCGCGCACGTGCCAAGGGGGTGGTGTGGTTAGGACTGTTCAACTCCTGCAACTTCTCAACCAACAGCTTCGTCAGCTCGGTCGAGTCGTTCTCTTTTGCATCGTCTCTTTTCTCTACAAAATTCTTACTCATGCATCTCTACTCTTTATCAGGCTTCACAAAACTGAGCACTTGCGCGTTGGGTATCGAACCATCCTTGTAATAGGGCTTAGCTTCCGCGAAGCCAAGTTTCTCGGCCAACTCTCGTTCCCGTTCCGAGATCAACGCAAAACAATCCTTGATGTCTTGGATCGTTTCACCCGACAACGGATTAGGTCGCCCGCCCAGCGGCGTGACGTCTCTGACGACATTGCCCAGCGTCTTGCGCATCACACGCAGTATTTGCTGTTCTTTGCTTAACTCTGCTGTGTTCATGGGAATGGTCCGAGATGGTCAAAGGAGGCCGACTCTACTAAAACCAATACCCTGTCGCTACGCCCCTTTCGGGTCAGAGCCGTGCGCCCAGAGTGTGATTCATCGGTTGTACGATAGGCGCTATCATCCGCCCCCACGAATAGGAAAACCCCATGCAAACGCGTAGACCCATCAACATCCCCGTCGTAGCCGCATCCCCGCAGCCAGAGGCAGAAGCCGAGAGCAACTGCTCCGGCAGCGAACTCGTCGCACTCATGGTGCTAGGCGACAGCATGCAGCCGGAATTCATCGAGGGCGAGATACTGGTCATCGAAACGGGTAGGCCCGCAACAGATGGTTCGTTCGTCATCGCAGAAGTGGCGAAAGAAGACTTCATCTTCCGCCAGCTCAAATGCGATGAGCAGGGAGGGTGGCTGCTACATGCACTCAATCCCGCTCATCCCGATACCGCCATCTCAGGGTTAGAGATCATCAAAGGCGTGGTCATCCACAAGCGCAATGCGCGTTCACGCAAGACGGTCAAATTCTATGTGCCGCAGGCTGGGCGATGAGATAGGCGATGTGATTGCGTCAATGAAAAGAAAGCCCGGCGATGCCGGGCTTTTGCTTAGGGGGTACTTCGAACCTCACCGCGTCAGCTGAGGTCAATCTCCCAAATTGATTCCGATATTTCGTGCGCTCTTCACCCAAGGATGGTCAGGCGGCACCGTTTTAACTTTACCGGCGACTTCTTCCAGCATCACCGCCTCAGTGCTATCTCCCCTCGCGGCGACCATCACGCCATATGTCCCTTTAACGATCAGGTCAGTGCAAGCTGTGCCCAGTCGTGTTGAAAGTAGTCTGTCAGCGGCTGAGGGAATGCCACCGCGTTGCAGGTGGCCAAGGATGGTGATGCGTGATTCCAGCCCAGTCAAAAGTTCAAGTTGCTTTGCGAGGCGCACAGTCTTCTCTGCATACTGAGCTTCAGGGGCAGATTCGACTTCAACCTTTTTCGTCTCTTTCTGTTTGCTGCCGTTCTTCTTTTTCTTTTCCGCCATCAGTTCTGCATGCTCATGCATCGTGAGCGCACCTTCGGCAAGGGCAACGATACTGAAACTCTTGCCACGACGGCTCCGCTCGCGGATCGCTTCTGCGACGCTTTCCACCGCATAGGGGATTTCAGGAATGAGGATCACATCGGCCCCACCGGCGATACCCGCACCCAAAGCCAACCAGCCTGCTCGATGCCCCATGATCTCCACCACGATGATGCGGTGATGGCTGTGTGCCGTGCTGTGCAGACGGTCGATCGCGTCAGTGGCGATACCCAGAGCGGTATCGAAGCCAAAGGTCATGTCTGTCATGGCGATGTCGTTATCGATAGTCTTGGGCAGCGTGATGATGTTGAGCCCTTTATCTTTGAGACGCAGCGCGTTCTTCTGCGTGCCGCCACCGCCTAGGCAAACCAGAACATCAAGATGATTGTCGTGATAATTGCGGACGATCACGTCGGTCATATCCTGCACCTTGTTATCGACCATCATGCGATGAGGCTTGTCGCGGCTAGTGCCGAGCAAGGTGCCGCCCCGAGTCAAAATGTCCGACAGGTTGGCAGCCTCCAATCGCATCGTGCGGTTTTCCATCAAGCCGCGAAAACCATCACGAAAACCGATGAGCTTCATGTCACGCTTGTTCAGTGCAGATTTGCCAACACCACGAATCGTCGCGTTAAGGCCGGGGCTATCGCCGCCGGAGGTGAGAATGCCGATGTATTTGGTCACAGGAATCACTATTTGTTTACGGTAGGCCAGCATCATCAAGCATTGCCTTGGCAGGGTCAACGTATCCGTTTTACAAATGGAGAATTACTGTGAGTGTTTGGATGTGTTGCGTTACACAAAAGAAAGCCCGGCGATGCCGGGCTTTTTCTTGGGGAGTATTTCGATGCTGACACCATTAGCTTGGTGACCGCCCCGTTCGTGCTGAGTAGCGCGGTTTCATGCGCGTATCGAAGCCTGCCCTGAGCTTGTCGAAGGGTATGAGCGGGGTAGCAACTGCGTTATTTAGGTCAATCGGAGCTTCGCGGGTTGGCAGACTTACGGTTTGCGGCGATTGGAGGGTAGGTGCTGTTTGCCCTGCACCAGATCCTTGGTCGGTATCCAGTTGGTCTTCGTCTTGGGTTTGTCGGTCTGTATGTTCTTGCCCTTGTGGCTGCGTTCAGCCACCTTGTAGCTCTGAATCGCCACCAGCAATTGCTCTTGAGTGACCCGAATGCTTGGGTGTTTGTCCTTCGCATCAAAGTCGGTGAGCTGTTGCTTGATGCGGGCCAGCCGGGTGGCACTGTCATCCTTGGCTTTCAGTACCGCCATCATTGCCTGCGCCGAGGCTGTGAGGGTATAGCCACCCTCTGCCTCGGCGATCAGGCCACAAACGCCCATGCGCGCAAACGCGTCCACCAGTTTGGACTTGGCCGGAATCTCGCCGTGCTGCGCCATGGCTAGCGCAGTGATGATCTCGTCCAGCGCGGCCGGGCGACGCTTGGCCGCAACGGTGAGGGACAACAGCAGGGCGGCATCGTCGTCGTGAACGGGGTACATGGCGAACCTTTGCAGAGTTAGAAATTTAAAGGGATTAGCATCGTATTGTATTTTGATATGCGATGCTGCCCACTTTAATTACTGCAGAAATGAAAGCCCGGCGATGCCGGGCTTTTTCTTGGGGAGTATTTCGATGCAGACCCTATTTCACTTGGCTTCTAAATTTTGTTTGAGAAGATTGGAGGCTATCGACGCTTTGCCCTAACATTTCGGAATACCTCTCGAAACTGGGCAATTACTTGCGTCTCCGAGTCTGAATCAAGTGGAGTTAGGCCGAAGTGGCGCCTACGTTTGTGATGAGCAAGCACTCGATCAACTGAACGACCATCACTGTTGCTCAGCATGAACCTTCCCTCTGTGCCTAGGTCAATGGTTGTACCTAGAAACTCTCGGCCGAGAGCGATGCCAAGTTTGCCTGTGTAGAATTTGCACTCTGCTGTGAGTAAGACAGCTGCTCGCTTAGGATGTACCAAGTTGCTTCTACAGAATGTTGCTTCAGCGGCCTCGATGACAGCCAAGTCACATTCGTGCAGAACGCCTGCCACTCCTTCCACATATACCCCAATATGTGCTTCATATGAAAGCCCATCAGAGAAAGACAGGCAAGCATGAGTGTAATCTTTATTGAGCGAATAAATACGACCTGGAGAAGTGCGAAAGTGCAGTATTTTTGGAGTTAAAGCATTAGATGCTGAACGAAATTGAATAGAGGCACCTTCAGCGGATGCTGCGCGGAGCGCCAACGATAATACATAGACTTCAAAGGCATCGTTTGCTTGACCAGCACTTGAAACAGGTGCGTGGTCCGCGAGTGTTTTGTTGTATGCATTGGTAAGGTCAGTTAGTGAAGTCATGGTCAAGGCTTTCATTGAAATTATTGAGTCTACGACTTAGGTCGTGAGCAAGATCCAGGTTCATTTCAATTGCGTGCGGGAATGAAGCTTCTTCTTGTTCTTCATCGTCAGGCGTGGAAAATTCAATTGAGGATAAATCCTTCCACATCTCCTTGAGTCCATTTATGGCAGCCAACTGGATGGCAGGTATGGTTACGTATACTTCCGTTAGTGCATGTTGAATAAGTTTTATTTTTTCCTCTTCCTCATACGCGCGAGAAGTCTCGTATTTTTCACGCTTTGTTCTTTCACGCTGAGTAAGTTGACCTTCATTGACTTGCATGTCATAGAAACCTTCAGAGGCTCTATCCTTAGCGCTTTGAGCAATACCTTCCGTGAACGTGGTTGCTAGTTGATCACGTACCCACCAAATTCTTTCGTCAGCACGGAGTAGGTCTAGTGCTATTCGGCTTTTCTCGAACATGTCAGATTCCTTTATAAATTTTGAATTGCAGTAGATTTAATGGGTATCTCGTATTGCGTATATTTCCTAAAACGAGTGGGGAGAGAACGTGGCTCACTAGTGTCAATTGTTGTAGTGGTTGTTGGCTAAAACTGTTATGAATAAATGCCGGCAACCTTTTGCTTACATCTCTTTATCCAAGTGCTACCCATTTTGTAACAGCTACTAGTGAAAGTAGTGAAAGATAGAATCCCCAAACTGAAAATGAGTTGAATGCCTCCGCTTGCATCAGAGAAAGGTTTCCTAAAGGCGTTACAGCGTATAGATCCTCTTCCGTTAATTGTTTTCTATGTAATTTCGCAATGAAGTGGCTATATGAATTTCGGAATGCTTTTTCTAATGCTAAATAGTAAGCATCTAAGGCGGCGAATACGATGGTCGGAAGTAATGCAATCCATGCATATTCAGGCTTCCCCTTGTCGGCCACAATGACCAGCACAGCTGCAACTAGGCTGATACACCATGCTTTGCAGTTAGAGCTGTTTGCCGACATTCTTTGTATGACATTTTGAATAATTCCGAGATGAGTCTGAATAGATGCAGCATCTGGACTAATATCCAGCGTCCGTGTATTTATATTCATGTATCAGTTCCTTTTATTTGCTATTGCTTCGTTAATCCAACTTGCAATATTGCTCGCTATATCTTGGTATGCGTTTGCAGGGTTGGGGTCGTAGCAGGGAACTAGGGAAGACAATTTTCGGCCATCACTAAGCTGAAACTCGTCAAAAGGATTTTTGCCTTTTCTTGAAGTGCCATTTCTTGGGCATTTGAGGTTGTGAATGTAGATGCCCAACAGTGCTTTACCGTCATTCCACGCTTTCTCAATTTCGTATTTAATCCACGGCCTGCTATATGTCTCTGTTCCGATAAGAACAATCACGCACCTCTTGTATTTCATGTTCTCGTTGATCCAATTTTCAACGGCTGCTTTACCCGTTCGTTTAAGCTGCTCCCACTCATTGGGGGTAGTCGGCGAGTTACCTTCAATAGAACCAATGTTTCTTACTTGTTGAACTCGCATCACGTCATTTTCGAAGTGAAAACTATAAAAAACTGGAATCTTTGCCATTCTTCTCTCCTGTTGTTTAGTGAATCTGTAGTGCATACGAAATATTCAACGAGAAACTACGCCCTCAATTTCAGGTAACCGGAATTAAACTGGTCAGCATCGCAATTGCTACCAGGCTCAAACTGACTGGCTGTGTCATTTCTTTTCCCAAGGCGCAAAGCCGATGGAGCGTTTCTTTTTGCTTTCTGTGGGGCTCATCAAGTCGTGGATGGCTTCAAAGACGGCTTTGAAACGTATGTCGTATTTCTTTTCCATCGCGTTGAGCTTGCGCGCGAGTTCGATATTGCTGGCCAACATTTGCCGCAGGCGCACAAAGGTTCGAATGATCTCGATGTTGACCTGAATGGCGCGTT
>JAVBYP010000207.1 GCA_030823965.1 Sideroxydans sp. | reverse complement strand
ATGCAGCAGTGAAAGTTAAAGTCGATGCGATGTGGGGTGAATTGGGTTTGTGATTTTCTAGCGTCGCTAGAAACAAAAAAGCCGAGGAGATCCTCGGCTTTTTTTGGGGTAAGTTTAGAAGTTGTAGATGCCACCCACAGAAAGGTAGGTTGCTCCAATATCGCAGCTGCCTGTGCAGTTGGCAACGGTTGCCTTACCCAAATCTTGGTATTGAACGCGCAACCCAAAATCCTTGTTGATGTTGAATTGGGCGCCGATACCGAACATCAGGCCAATCTGGCTTACGCTGGTAGTGGAGTTGTATGTGTTGCCAGGGACGGAATAGAAATAAGTGTAGTCAAACTGATCGCTTGCCAGCCCCAACTTGCCGAACAGTTCAAATTGGTCGTTAATAGGATAACGGCCTACACCGGCGACGTGAAAAACTTTTGATTTTAAGGTTTGGGTGGACGTGCTATCGCTAAGCGTTGAATCGCCAATAATCGAATAACCAACTTCTACATCCAAATTAGGGGCGTAATGATAGCCGCCACCGATAGTAATGGAGTTGGGCTTGGGAAAAGAGGAGGAACTGCCGACCTTGAGACTGACTTGCCCAGCATCCGCACTAAAATAGTAACTCTGATCTGCCGCAAAAGCGGGGGTGGAAGCAATAAAAGCGAGCAAGCCAGATGCGAGGATCTTTTTCGTTTTGACTTCGTTAAGTTCTAGAGATTTTTTCATGGTGTTTCCCTTCGAGATTAGAGATGTGAAAGCGTTATAAACGCGATGCAATCTTAATTTTGAGGGGGAGTGTGCACCATCATACTTTGGTATGTTGTATAAGCGGTACGGGAGTGGTACCGCAAAAAATTGCGGAGCTTTTCAACTAATCAAGCTGTGCAACGCTTGTGAAATTTCTCCCAAGCCTTATTCCGTGTCTAATGTGTTTTGTATTTGGAATGCTTCTCGATTGCTAATGCAATTCAAGGAAAAATTTCGGCAGAACTTCCTTAGAACAGATAACCCAAAGACATGATCACTTCGGTCAGCCAAAGTTCTTGGTCTGCAGTACCTTCAAAGACGGCCACTTTTCGCAGAACGCCATAGGCTTCTTTGCCTGTCAATTCCAGATACAGCGATTCGGTCATTCTGTAACGCAGGCCCACCTCGACGCCCACTGTCCAGCCACGTATTTGCCACCAATCGTTGCTGGCGAAGCAGCAACTGTTCACCCATTTTGGTCCCAACTGGTTCGCGTGACCGTCAATCGTATTGTCGGCGTGGGGCATTAATATACCGGCGCCGACTCGACTGATCGATTCCAAATCGCCGGGTTTTTGCTTGGGGCCATACAAATGGTTCAGCCAGACCGCATTCAACATGATGTGGTTCAAACCGTTGTGTAATTTGTAATCGAAGAAGTTCTTATCGAGCGGCTTATTTTGGTCGATAGGTGCATTGTGGTAAGTGCCGCTCACGTGTGCGACTTGATCGAGGTTGGTGTTGTACTTTGTGTGGTCTAGCGAGAACTCGATGGCGAAGGTCTTCTCTGCATCCATGAACTTGCCGATCCGAATATTCTCCTGCGGTGCGAAGAAATTGAAATTGAGGGTGGAATCGATCGTTTCTGGAATATTGGTATGAAAGTCAGTCGCTTTCACATTATGCACGGTGAAATTATTACCTAAGCTCGGCTGGGTAACGTGGATATCAGAAGGTGCGTAATACTGCCGGCTGTAGCCCCATGAGAAATACCAATTCTTACCATCGCTGATGATAGGCGGTTGATCCGCCGTATTGGTCCCTTGCGGTGATGCGCTGTCAATATTGGTGGCCTGAGTAACTGGGGCCGTTTCCGCAAGCGCCAATGAAAAGGGGGCGAGGGATAAGATAGCAATGAAAATGAAATGGCGAGCGAGTTTTGTATTCATGATTTTTGAGATCGAAATAAAAAAGGCGGGAATTACCCACAATGAAGCGGAGGATTATACATTAGCTAATGCTGTTGTACCCACTCGATCAATGCGTCCTGTGCATCCTGCCCGCGTTGGGCATAAGGGTGGTTGATGAAGAACACGACGATCCATTCTTTACCGCTCTTTGCGCGCACGTAGCCAGCGATGGTCTTGACGCCAGTCAGGGTGCCGGTCTTGAGGTGCGCATGGCTGGCGGCAGGGCTCTTCTTCAGACGCTTCTTCACCGAACCATCAACCCCCAGTATCGGCAGCGAGGCTTCTAGCTCGGCGCTAAGGGGATGGTTGCTGGCGTGTTGCAGGAGTTGGGCCATGTGCGAAGCAGTGATGCGTTCTTTGCGAGAAAGCCCTGCGCCATTCTCCAGCACCAATTCAGGGAAGTGCAGCTGATTGCGCATCAGCCACATCTGTGTGGTGAGGATGCTGCGCTCGATGTTCATGCTGCCAAGCTTGTTGCTCACTTGTTCGGAAGTGTTCTGTTCTTCAGGATCGTTGATCGCAGAGCCTAAGGTTAGGAACAACTGTCTTGCCATCACGTTGTTGCTGTATTTGTTGATGTCGCGAATGATGCCGCTCAAGGGTTCAGAGCGATGTGTGGAGAAGAGGGCGGCATTGGCGCTGACCAAGCCATCTCGTTCCTTCCCTTTGATCGAGCCACCTAGTTCTTTCCAGATGGCGCCGAACAATGCGCCGACATAACGCGTGTGCGGCATGACGCTGAGGTTCTGCTCGCGCTCGCCGCATTCGAGGGCGTAGTCGCCTTGCAGCACGACGCTGTCGCCTAGGGGTTGCACTTGGAACAGGTCATCCCAGTTGTCGCAGTTCACCTTACCGCCATTCGGGGCCAAGCGGTTGTCCAGCATGAAGCCATCCAGTGGCGGTTCGGTGACGACCGTCAATCCATTGCCGTTGGGAATGTAACGTAGGCGCAGCGTGTTGAAGTTGATGAGCAAGGCATCCGGTCCGACGTTGTAGGCACGTACTGCGTCATTGTCGAATTCGGCGGGGTCGTGCGCAGGCAGGTCGTAGAAACTACGGTCCAAGATCAAGTCACCTTGGATGTCTCGCAGTCCACGCGCCCGCAGTTCGGAGAGCCACAACCAGAATTGTTCGATGGTGAATTTTGGATCACCGTGGCCCTTGAGGATGAGGTTGCCCTTCAGTACACCCTCCTTCAATTCGCCATCCAGCCACGCTTCGGTCTTCCAGGTGTAGGCGGGGCCGAGTAGATCGAGTGCCGCGTAAGTGGTGATCAGCTTCATGGTCGAAGCGGGATTCATCGCACGTTGCGTGTTGAGTGCGATGAGTGAGCCATGTTTGTCCACCTCGCGTACTTCGACCGCGACGGCATTGAGTGGGATGCCGACCTTCTTTAATTCTTGTTGAACGGAATGCGGCAACGCGACTGCCTGAGCATTGGCGGTGAACAAAAGCGAAAGGAGTGTAAAGAGCAATCTCATGACAACGAATCAATGACAGTGAGCGTGCGCTCCACCAACATTTGCATTTCCTTTTCGGTGATGACGTAAGGCGGCATGAAATATACCGTGTTGCCCATGGGGCGCAACAGCAATTCATGTAGCAGTCCGAGGGTGAAACAACGTTGTGCAAAATCGGCGTGAGCTGTGTCGACTTCAAATGCCCAGATCATGCCAGTGTTGCGGAAATTCCTGACCTTTGCGTGTTCGCGTAAGGGTGTTGCGATGCGGTTGAAGATAGCCACCTTGACGCGGTTGGCATTCAATACATCGTCTTGTTCAAAGATGTCTAGCGTGGCTTGTGCGGCGCGGCAAGCCAAGGGATTGCCTGTGTAGGAATGTGAGTGCAAGAAGCCGCGCGCTGTTTGGTCATCATAAAAGGCTTGGTATATGTCGTCGGTGGTCATCACGATGGATAGCGGCAGATAGCCACCTGTGATGCCTTTTGAGATGAGCAAGAAATCGGGCGAGATGTTCGCCTGTTCACAAGCGAACATCGTCCCCGTGCGCCCCATACCGACTGCGATCTCGTCAGCAATGAGATGTACGTCGTATTGAGAGCAAAGTTCGCGTGCGCGTTTCAAATAGCTCGGGTGGTACATCGCCATGCCTGCCGCACCTTGAACTAGTGGCTCGACGATGAAGGCAGCGATGCTCTCATGATGAGCTCGGAGATGGGCTTCAAGTGATTCAGCGCAACGAGTCGCGTAAGATTCCGCATCCTCACACGCTGCGGCATCGCGCCAATCCGGGCAGGGCACAGTTGCATTCTGTTTGATGAGTGAGCCGTAGGCATCGCGGAACAGCGCCACATCGGTCACCGACAGCGCGCCCAAGGTCTCGCCGTGGTAGCTATTCTGCAAGCTGATGAATTGCGACTTCTCTGGCTTGCCGCTGTTGCGCCAGTAGTGCGAGCTCATCTTCAATGCGATCTCGGTCGCCGATGCACCATCCGATCCGTAGAAGCAATGTCCCAATCCAGTGGGTGCAAGTTCGCGCAACCTTTCAGAAAGTCTCACAACAGGCTCATGCGTGAAACCGGCCAACATCACATGCTCCAGTTTACCTAGCTGGTCAGTGATGGCGGCGTTGATGCGTGGGTTGCAATGCCCAAAGAGATTCACCCACCATGAACTCACTGTATCCAGATAACGCTTGCCGTCGAGGTCGTACAGCCATACCCCTTCGCCGCGTGCGATAGGCACGAGGGGGAGCGTCTCGTGGCGCTTCATTTGCGTGCAGGGATGCCAGACGGAGGAGAGGCTACGGGCAAGGAGGTCGTGATTCGATGTCATGTGCGGCATCATAACGTAAGATGCATCCATCGATTTTATCGGGAGAGCGCGATGCGTATTCTAATCACGGGTGGGACGGGCTTGATCGGACGTCAGCTTTGCGCGGTTCTTCTGACGCAAGGACATGGATTGACGGTGCTGAGTCGTCATCCAGAAACGGTCGCTGCAAAGTGCGGGCCTGCGGTGCAAGCGATGAAAAGTTTGGACGAATGGACAACGGATCAGGTATTCGACGCAGTCATCAATTTGGCGGGTGAGCCGATCGTCGATGCCTATTGGTCGGCTAAACGTAAGCAAGTGTTGCTGGATAGTCGAGTGGGGCTGACAGAGAAGTTGGTGCAACGAATCGCGGCAGCTCAACAAAAACCAACCGTGTTGTTGAGTGGCTCAGCGGTGGGCTATTACGGTAATGGGGGTGAAATGGTGCTGGATGAGGCTATGGCGCCAGGCCATGATTTCCCATCCGAACTTTGTGCGTCATGGGAGAACGCAGCACGTGCAGCAGAGCACAGTGGTGTGCGAGTCTGCTTGTTGCGCACCGGCTTGGTATTGAGCAAGCGCGGCGGTTTGCTGGGGCGTATGTTGCTACCGTTCAAGTTGGCGCTGGGCGCTCGATTGGGCGACGGTGAGCAGTGGATGAGTTGGGTGCATATCGATGATTACGTGGCGATGGTGTTGCGTCTGTTGAATGATGGTTCGCTCAATGGCGCATTCAATATGACCGCACCTGCGCCTGTCACCAATGCGGAATTCACCCAAACATTGGCGCAAGCATTACATCGCCCCGCGTTGTTCGTTGCGCCCAGCTTTGTGATGAAGCTGGCGATGGGTGAGCGGGCTTGTCTACTGCTAGAGGGGCAGCGCGTCATTCCAAAACGGCTTGAATCATCAGGTTTTCAATTTGCACACCCCAAGTTAGAGGGGGCGTTGCAAGACTTGCTGAAATAGCCTTAAAACTTCCTCCAACAATAAAAACCTCCGCCGCCCTTGAAATCGGAGGGGGCAGCCCCTATCATTAGCAGTCGCTGGTGGAGAGTGCTAATTCAAGTACAGCCCCACCTTCGCATTTGATCAACCCACTGATTTTAGGAGAAATAAGCATGAAGATTCGTCCTTTGCATGACCGCGTGATCGTTAAGCGCATGGAAGAAGAGCGTAAGACCGCATCCGGTATCGTGATTCCTGACGCGGCGACAGAGAAGCCAGATCAAGGCGAGATCGTTGCTGTTGGCAATGGCAAGATCGGTGATGACGGCAAAGTTAGCGCAATGAGCGTGAAGGTCGGCGACAAAGTGTTGTTCGGCAAATATTCCGGCCAAGCTTTCAAGATCGACGGCGTTGAGTTGTTGCAGATGCGCGAAGATGACCTTATCGGCGTCATCGAGGCTTAATCAATTTTAAGAATTTCATTAGGAGAATAGAACATGGCAGCAAAAGACGTGAAATTCCATGATGCAGCACGTGCCAAGATGGTCGTGGGTGTCAACATTCTGGCCGATGCGGTCAAAGTAACATTGGGCCCTAAGGGGCGTAACGTAGTGTTGGATCGTTCATACGGATCTCCACACATCACTAAAGACGGCGTGTCCGTGGCTAAAGAGATTGAACTGAAAGACAAGTTCGAGAACATGGGTGCACAGATGGTCAAGGAAGTTGCTTCTAAGACTTCTGATGTTGCGGGTGACGGCACAACGACTGCGACCGTTCTGGCGCAATCCATCGTGCAAGAAGGCATGAAGTTCGTGGCTGCTGGCATGAACCCAATGGATCTGAAGCGCGGTATCGACAAGGCTGTGATCGCAGCAGTTGCTGAGTTGAAGAACATTTCCAAGCCTTGCGCTACCACCACTGAGATCGCTCAAGTAGCGTCTATCTCCGCAAACTCTGATGCGAGCATCGGCAAGATCATCGCTGACGCGATGGAAAAAGTGGGCAAAGAAGGCGTCATTACGGTTGAAGATGGCAAGTCTCTGGAAAACGAGTTGGACGTTGTCGAAGGTATGCAATTCGACCGTGGCTACTTGTCTCCTTACTTCATCAACAACGCAGACAAGCAGATTGCTGCAATGGACAATCCGTTCATCCTGTTGCACGACAAGAAGGTCTCCAACATCCGTGATCTGCTCCCAGTATTGGAGCAAGTCGCTAAGGCGGGTCGTCCACTGTTGATCATCGCTGAAGATGTTGATGGCGAAGCATTGGCGACACTGGTTGTGAACAACATCCGTGGCATTTTGAAGACCGTTGCTGTCAAAGCGCCTGGTTTCGGTGATCGTCGCAAGGCGATGCTGGAAGACATCGCTATCTTGACTGGCGGTACTGTGATCGCTGAAGAAGTCGGACTGACACTGGAAAAGACCACCTTGGCAGAATTGGGTCAAGCTAAGCGTATCGAAGTCAGCAAAGAGAACACCATCATCATCGACGGCGCTGGTAAAGAAGATGCGATCAAGACTCGCGTCACTCAGATCAACAAGCAGATGGAAGAATCCACCAGCGATTACGACAAAGAGAAGCTGCAAGAACGCAAAGCGAAGTTGGCTGGCGGCGTTGCAGTCATCAAGGTCGGCGCGGCGACAGAAGTCGAGATGAAAGAGAAGAAGGACCGTGTTGACGATGCATTGCACGCCACTCGTGCAGCGGTTGAAGAAGGTATCGTTGCCGGCGGCGGCGTTGCGCTGTTGCGTGCCAAGGCTGCAGTTGCAGCCCTCAAAGGTGACAACCACGACCAAGACGCAGGCATCACCATCGTCTTGCGTGCGATGGAAGCCCCACTGCGTGCGATCGTATCCAACGCGGGCGATGAGCCATCCGTAGTCGTCAACAAAGTGCTGGAAGGCAAAGGTAGCTTCGGTTACAACGCTGCTAGCAGCGAGTACGGCGACATGTTGGCGATGGGCGTAGTTGACCCAACCAAGGTCACTCGCACTGCCTTGCAACACGCGGCATCCATCGCAGGTCTGATGTTGACCACTGCATGCATGATCGCTGACTTGCCAGAAGACAAACCAGCCGGTGGTATGGGTGGTGGCGATATGGGCGGCATGGGTGGTATGGGCGGCATGATGTAATTAAGCCTACTGCGCGACCTGATTGCGGCGTTGCGCGGTGCTCGAAATCCTCATGTGCATTAAGCACATTCCGGTTTCTGTGCTCCGTGCGCCCTGCACTCAAGCCGCTCGCTACGGCTTAAAGTAGTAAAGAACCGAACCCCGCCTAGTGCGGGGTTCGTTTTTTATATTGCCCGAAGTGAGGCTTATGGCTACAATGCGCGCCTTCGTTTTTCCCGTCCCATCTGGGATGGCTCAAAAACGGCTCGGTAGCTCAGTTGGTAGAGCAGCGGATTGAAAATCCGCGTGTCGGTGGTTCGATTCCGCCCCGAGCCACCAAAATATGAAAAAGCCCACCCGCAACGGTGGGCTTTTTATTTCTACGTTCCAGATGTGGGTTTGCTGTGGCATCATTCGGCCACACCCGAAGCTCAATGTCGGCCTCTGAAAAAAATCAAACAAAGGGAGTTTACCGAGCATGAATTCTTCATGGCTACCCCAATGGCTTTCACGCATCAACAGTAAGTTACTTTCGGTTTTATTAGCAACGATTTCCATCGTTGCTGTCTTGTTCTTGTATTTCTCCCAAAACGCATTCCTAGAGGCGTTCGAATATAAGACATACGATTTGCGTTTCCGTGATGTGCGCGGCGCGATCCCTGTGGAGCCCAGCATCGGCATCATTGCCATCGACGATAAGAGCATCGCCGAACTGGGTAGGTATCCATGGACACGCAGTCAATATGCCCGCTTGTTGGACAAGTTAAGGGCTGCCCAAGCTAAGGCAGTATTGTTTGATGCGTTCTTCCCAGAACGCGAAGACATGGTGAATGATCAAGCGTTTGCGGCAGCCATGAAGCGTTCGGGAAATGCTGTTCTGGCGCAGCTCTACGATTTTGATGCGGATGCTCAAGTGATAGGTGTCACGGGCTCCTTGCCAGAACTTGAACGTGCTGCGACCGGTGTCGCACATATCAATCTTCTACCCGATGATGACGGAGTCAATCGACAAGCATTACTGTTGGTCGAATCGGAAGGTAAGCAGCATCCATCTATGGGGTTGGTCGCGGCGATGATGGCGTTGGAGCAGAAAGAATATACGGTGGATTCGTTCGAGATCATTGTGGGTGAACGCCATATCCCAGTGAGTGAGAACAACTCGATGTGGGTCAACTTCACTGGCCCCCCTAAAGGTTATCCGCGATACTCGTTCACTGATGTTGTGAATGGGCGCATCCCCGCAGAAGAGTTGCGAGGCAAGGTGCTCTTCGTTGGGGCGACAGCCCCTGGTATCTACGACCTGCGTGTGACGCCGTTCAATCAGAACACGCCGGGGGTCGAGGTGCATGCCACGATTGCCGATAACATCATCAGCGGTCGCTTCATCCAGCAGGGCGGGATGACGGCTTTGGTCGATATGGCATTCATCATATTGATGGGCGCCCTAGCTTATTTCCTGACGACTCGATTGAATTTGTATGGTGCGATACCCGCAACCACACTTTTGCTGGCTGGATACATCTGGTACGCGAACTACATGTTCGGAAGTGGTTATTGGATCAACATCATCTATCCCACTTTGTCAGCCATTCTTGCCTTGTTGGTTGGCGGTAGCTTCCGTTATCTGGTGTTGGAAAAGAGCGCGCGTGAGATGCGTTCGATGTTCTCCAGTTACCTATCTCCAAAGTTGGTCGCACGTCTTGAAAAAGACCCTGAGGCTGCGAAGATCGGTGGTGACAACAAGGATGTGACTGTGTTGTTCACGGACATCAAGGGGTTCACCACCTTTAGCGAGTCAAACCCTCCGCAAAAGGTGGTGTCGCGCCTGAATGAATACTTGGGCGCGATGGTGCAGATCATCGAGCAGCACGACGGCACAATAGATAAGTTCATCGGCGATGCGATCATGGCTTACTGGGGGGCTCCGTTGAGTCAACCTGACCACGCCAAGTTGGCGATGGGATGTGTCGTGGCGATGGCAGTGAGAATGGATGAGTTGCGCGCAAAGTGGGAAAGCGAGGGTGAGGAGCCTTTTGCGATACGTTGCGGCTTGCATTCGGGAGAGGTGGTTGCGGGAAACATCGGTCTGGCGGGCAAAAAGATGGAATACACCGTCATCGGCGATACGGTGAATTTGGCCTCGAGACTGGAAGGCACGGCCAAGTATTACGGAATCACCTATCTGGTGGGCGAAGCGACGTACTCAAGTGCTACCGATGTGTGCCGATATAGAGAACTAGACAAGATTCGGGTCGTTGGGAAACATTTACCCGTTACAATTTACGAGCCGCAGGTTGGGGGGGGAGCATTGAGTCCTGTCGAACTTGAGCGATTCGATTCTGCGTTGCAGTTATATCGAGCGCGTGGTTGGAGCGAGGCAAAGTCGATATTCCAAGCGTTGGCGACAGAGTTGCCGCATGACAAGCCGACCCGGCTATATATCGAGCGTTGTGAATACTTTATCGAACACCCGCCCGTGGCGGATTGGGATGGGGTGTTCAATAGAGCTGAGAAATAATCGGCAGTGAATCTACGAGACGCGGCTTGAGTCGCGCTGTTCGTTTGAATTGATTGGAATAGGTGGACATATGCGCAACATGGTGATCATTTCTTTTGTACTTTCCTTGTGTGTCGGTACGGCTTGGGCAGAGGCTCCTACGGGCATGACTAACGGTTTCATCAAGGCGGACTTCAAGCGAGAGATACCGGTGCCAAAATTAAAAAGGCTTCTTGGCGCTGGCGGGGGCTATTTGTTCATGGCCAAACAAGATGGCACCGTTGAAGCGATCAATGAAGAAACGAAGACGGTGCAGATTTTAGCTGCAAAAGATGGCGACAACTTGTTGCTGAAGCAGCCGGCTGCTGCGGCTGTTGAAGGTGACACCGTGTATGTGGTGGATAGCGAGTCCGATCAAGTCGTGATGTACTCGCTCTCGACAAGCAAGTTGTTGGGTAGATTCGGCGGCAAGGCTGGTGGATTCTTTGGCGGAGGGGATGACAACGCCTTGAGATCCCCCCAAGGTGTTGCAGTCAGAGAGGGCGTTGTCTATGTGTTGGATACGGGCAACTCTCGCATCCAACTGTTCGGTGTCAACGGTGTGTTCCTGCAGACATTGGAGCTGAGCGTTGCACCTGTGGCTGGAGAGGCGAAAGAGGTCCCCTTCAAGCTGAAAGAGGCGACCAGCATCGCGCTGGACGGTGCCGGACGTATCTATGTGCTGGACACTGACGACAGCCAAGTGAAGTTGTACGGACCTAATGGCCGTTATATCAAATCATTGCCAAGCGTAGGCAAGCCAGTTGCGTTGAGTGTGGCGGAAGACGGTGTCTATATCGCCGATGCCAATACGCAAGTCATCTCTAAATTCGACCATGACGGTAAATTGG
>JAVBYP010000287.1 GCA_030823965.1 Sideroxydans sp. | reverse complement strand
TCCCAATTAAGTCGTTCTTTGATTCTAACACCGATGCTTTATAGCTCTCCTTTGCCCTATCTGTCAGATAGCAGCGCCTATTTCGAGGCGGTGCGCGATCTGCCGTGGGCGGCTTGGCTGGACAGCGGGGGCAGGGATAGGTTCGACATCATCGTGGCACAACCCGTGGCCATCTTGGAGACACGCGGTCGGGTCACTGAGATCAAAAAGGGTGAGCAAATCAACGAATCCTTGGATGATCCCTTCGCTTTGTTGCAGGAGCAATTGGGCTGTAAGCTTGATGAGGTTCCTGAGGTTCCCTTTGCTGGCGGCGCATTGGGATATTGGAGTTACGACCTGGGACGTCGTTATCATCATGTGTCTGCAGAAATATCGTCCCATAACGAACCGCCAGAAATGAAAATTGGCATCTTCGATTGGGCCATCGTCGTCGACCATCAACAAGCGACAGCGAGATTATTATCGCGTTTGCGTTATCCAGAGACAGAGCAGAACCTTAATAGGATCAGCGCGCGTATCTCGGCAATGGCGGAACGGGCGGCGCAACAGAAGGTGCCGTTTAATGTGAAGGGGCAGATTCGCCCGGACTTTGATATTGACTGCTATCGAGCTGCCTTTGATAGGGTCAAAACGTACCTAAAAGAGGGCGACTGTTATCAAGTCAATCTGGCGCAAAGGTTCTCGGCACAAGCGAAAGGAGACGCATTCGAGGCATATAGAGCGATGCGCATCTCGAATCCCGCACCCTACTCAGCCTATCTGGAATATCCCGACCTGAAGATACTGTGTGCCTCACCTGAGCGTTTCCTAAAAGTGCAGCGAGACAGGGTGGAGACAAAGCCTATCAAGGGAACACGGCCACGCAGTGATGATGCTGGCGAAGATCGTCGCTTGTCTGATGAATTGCGCAATCACCCAAAGGACAGGGCGGAGAATCTGATGATCGTCGATCTATTGCGCAATGACCTGAGCAGGAGTTGCGAAGTGGGATCGGTGCGGGCTCCCAAGTTGTTCGAGGTCGAGAGTTTCGCCAATGTGCATCACTTGGTGAGTACGGTCGAAGGTCGATTGTCCGATGAACATGATGCGCTTGATGTGCTGCGCGATTGTTTTCCAGGGGGATCCATCACGGGCGCGCCCAAGCTGAGGGCGATGCAGATCATCGAGGAATTGGAGTCGCAACGTCGCGGGATATACTGTGGAGCGATTGGTTATGTCGGGTTCGACGGCAATATGGACACCAACATTGCGATCCGTACGATGACGTTTGCAGATGGGGAGTTATCCTGCTGGGCAGGTGGTGGCATCGTGGCCGACTCTGAATGTGACGCCGAGTATCAAGAAACCTTGGATAAGGCATCCGCTATGCTGAATCTGATGCAGCGCTTCGGCGGGTCAACGTTTTAGTTTTTCCTCCACCTTCGCATCAAACCTCTCTTTGTTGATGACGAAGCGTTCATGTCTACCTTTGGATATGACATCCACACCGTCATGTGCTTCGACGCTAAATACCAATCTCTTGCCATCGACTTCGATCAACTCCACGGTCGCGGTGACTTCCAAGCCGGGAGGAGTCGCAGCTTGGTGACTCACATCCACATGTGTTCCCACGGTCTGCTCTCTAGGCCAATCGATATGGGGATTGACGCACTTGATGCACGCCCATTCCAAGAAGCCCACCATGAAGCCGGTTGCGAAGACCTCAGGCATGGCTAGGAATTCTTCAGCCTCTGGGTACAAGGCAGGTACGGTCTTGGAAGAGGGGACAAGAAATCTATGTTCGTACCGGATGCCGGGTTTAAGAGTGTCTTTCATGTCGCCTCCTATTGATTGAAGGGTATCAAGGACAAGATCAGCCAGTATTCTTCACGCGGATGATGCGGATCACTTCCTGGATCTTGCGCAGGTTGCGCATGATGGTGGCCAGATGCAAGCGATTGTTCACTTGCAAGGTGAAGTAGGTGGCGGTGTACTCACCCTCGTTGGTGAAGTTGACGTTCTCGATGTTCGAGTCCGCCTCCGCAATGGCAGCGGCCACCTTGGCGAGTACGCCACGACGATTGGCCACGATGAGTTTGAGGCTGACATCGAACGGGCGAGTGATGTTCTTATCCCACACCACATCCAGCCATTCATCCCCACTTCGACCTTTACGCAGGGTAGGGCAATCATGGGTGTGGACGATGAGTCCTTGGCCGCTCTTGATGACACCGATGATGGGGTCGCCAGGGATAGGGCGGCAACATTTCGCGTATTGGATCGCCATGCCCTCATTGCCAAGCAAGGTGATGACACCGCCCGAATTCGTATCGGATCTGGAGCTCTCACCGTCGCTCATCTTGGCGAGTTGTTTAGCGATGACCATGTTCAGGCGACGACCTAGCCCGATATCGGTGAGAAGGTCTTGCCGAGATTTACTTCCAGTCTCCTTCAACACCCTGTCCCAGCAGTTATCAGGGATGTCTTGCAGCTTGATGCTGAGAGATGAGAGCGCTTGGCTAAGGAGTCGCTCGCCCAACTTGGAAGATTCATCAAGATGCATGGTCTTCAATGCATGGCGAATCTCACTGCGTGCCTTGCTGGTGACGACGTAGCCTAGCCATGCGGGATTCGGGTGCGCGTGTGGCGCGGTCACGATCTCTACGCGATCACCGTTATGCAACTCGGTGCGTAGCGGCACGAGTTCAGAATTCACTTTGGTCGCAACGCAGCGATTGCCAATATCAGTGTGCACCGCATAGGCGAAATCCACTGTGGTCGCGCCGCGAGGCATGGCGAATATCTTACCTTTGGGCGAGAACACATACACCTCATCGGGGAATAGGTCGACCTTGAGGTGCTCTAGGAACTCGACCGAATCGCCACTCTGCGCAAGGCTTTCCAGCAGACTTTGCAACCATTGGTGTGTCTTCTGGTGCAACTCGTTGATCTGCGTCTCGGAAGTCTTATATAGCCAATGAGATGCGACACCGCTCTCGGCCAACTTGTTCATCTCATGCGTACGAATCTGCACTTCTATCGGCGTGCCAAAAGGACCGAACAATGCTGTGTGCAAGGACTGATAGCCATTCGCTTTGGGAATGGCGATATAGTCTTTGAACTTGCCGGGGAATGGCTTGTACAGACCATGCAAAACCCCCAACGCTAGATAGCATGAGGGCACGTCATCCACCAGAATACGGAATCCGTAGATATCCAGAACTTGTGCGAAAGCCAGCGACTTCGACTGCATCTTTTCGTAGATTCCATACAGATGTTTCTCGCGACCTTTGACTTCAGCTTTCAGGTGGTTGTCAGCCAGCCGCTGGCTGATGGCTTCTAGTATCTTGCTGACCACCTCGCGTCGATTGCCGCGTGCGACCTTGAGCGCTTTTGAGAGCACCGAATAGCGGTTAGGGTGTAGGTACTTGAAGCTGAGGTCTTCCAGTTCTTGATAGACGTTGTTCAGGCCGAGCCGATTGGCGATAGGCGCATAGATGTCCATCGTCTCGTGCGCGATGCGCTCGCTCTTCCCTTTAGAGACCGAACCAAGTGTGCGCATGTTATGCAAGCGATCAGCCAGTTTGATGAGGATGACGCGGACATCGCGCGCCATCGCCATCAACATCTTGCGGAAGTTCTCCGCTTGCGCATCTTCTTTAGTCTCGAACTGCAACTTGTCGATCTTGCTCAGGCCATCGACCAGATCAGCCACTTGTTTGCCGAAACGTGTCGAGATCTGTTCGATGGAGACGTTGGTGTCTTCTGCAACGTCATGCAACAACGCCGCTGTGATGGCATGTACATCTAAATGCAGCGGAGTGAGGATGCGGGCGACCGCGATGGGGTGTGTTACGTAGGGAGCGCCGGATTCGCGCAACTGGCCTTCATGAGCGGCGTGGCTGAAATCGAGTGCAGATTGGATCAGCGCCACATCCTCTGATTTCAGGTAGGCGGATACCTCTTGCAGGAGGGCATCAGCATCGGCTTGCGACATTCGGAAACCTCGCTAAACCTACTGCGCAGTTAGATTGCTGCGTTGCGCGGTGCTCGCAACCTCGCCTACCAAAATGGTATGTCTCGGCTGCTGTGCGCCGTGCGCCTTGCACTCCAACTGCTCGCGACGGTTTATCGAGGTTTCCAAGCATTGTGGATTTAGGCCATACCGCGATTCAGGATCTCGATGCCGACCTTACCTTCGCTGATCTCGCGTAGTGCGACGACGGTGGGCTTGTCTTTACCGCTTTCGACCAGATGGTTGGCACCATTCGCCAATTGACGTGCGCGATATGCGGCGGCCAGTGTCAGTTCGAAACGGTTAGGGATGAATTTCATGCAGTCTTCGACAGTGATGCGTGCCATGGTTTATTTCTCCGATGTCTGTAATTGGTTGATGAGTTGCTGATGTCTTGCCAGTTGGCTAGACCCTCGCAAACGGGCGGCAAGCACGACAGAATTGAGCTCGCGTAAGGCCTCGTTCAGGTTGTCGTTGATAATAACATAATCGAATTCAGCGACATGGGATACATCCTCGCGCGCAGCGGACAAGCGCTTCTCGATGACTGCGGCGTCATCTTTGCCGCGCCCCTTCAGGCGTTGTTCAAGAGCCTCTATCGAAGGAGGGAGGATGAAGATGCTGACGCACAGCGGAAATAGTTTGCGCACTTGTGCTGCTCCCTGCCAATCGATCTCCAACAGGATGTCTCTGTCTTTCGCGTTCTCCTGCGTGATCCAGCTCTGCGATGTGCCGTAGAGGTTGCCGTACACCTCGGCGCTCTCGAGGAACTCACCACGTTGTGCCATGCCGAGGAAATCTTCGCGAGTGACGAAATGGTAGTCCTTGCCGTCGACTTCGCCCGCGCGTGGTTGTCGTGTCGTATAGGAAACCGACAAGTCGATCTGCGGGTTGATGTTGAGTAGGGCGTGCACCAAACTGGTCTTGCCTGCGCCAGACGGCGCGCTGATGACGAAAAGACTGCCGGACATAATGGATTCCTCTCTTATTCGATGTTTTGTACTTGTTCGCGCATCTGCTCGATGAGGATCTTAATCTCCATCGCACAGCGTGAGACTTCAGCATCCACGGACTTTGAACCCAAGGTGTTCGCTTCGCGGTGCAGTTCTTGCATCAAAAAGTCCAAGCGTTTGCCGACAGCGCCGCCTTTGCTCAATACGCGCTTCACCTCATCCAGATGGGTCAGCAAGCGTGACAACTCTTCGTCCACATCGACCTTGCTGGCATACAGTGTGATCTCTTGACGCACGCGCTCGTCATCCTCGCTGCCTAAAGCTTCTAGCAACTTCGCACGCAGTTTGGTTTCGTAAGCCACGATCGCATTGGGGATGCGCGGTGCCACGCTGATACGTAATGCCTCGATCTGAGCGACGCGTTCCAGCAGGAAACTCTTTAGCTTCTCTCCCTCGCGTTGACGGGCGGCGGCAAAATCGTGCAGTACCTGCTTCATCAGGTTCTGCAATGTCGCTTGCATCGTGTCGGCAGACAGTGCCGGACTTTCTAATACCCCGTTCCAGCGCAGGACATCGGCAACGGATAAAAGTCGCGCATCGGGCATCACTTCACGCACTTTGGTGCTCCATGCTGCCAACTGTTGCACCATGTCTTGATTCAAGTGAGCCGGATTCTGAGCGGAGGCTCGTGGTGCGTAGCCGATACGACATTCCACCTTGCCTCGGGTCAATTGAGCTGAGATCGCTTCACGTAAAGCGGATTCTTGTGAACGCAACTCATCAGGCATGCGTAGCTGTAGATCAAGGTAACGATGGTTGACGGCACGTAGCTCTAGTGTGAGTGAGCCGCTATCAAGTTCGGCGGATGCGACGGCAAAGCCGGTCATGCTGTAGATCATCGAGACTCCAGAGGGATGGAAAAAACACGGGCTGAATGGCGCGCATTATATTACGATTGCACACCGTCACCGTTGAACACGGCGTTGCTGACGACTAAATAATCAGGAAAACAATGAAGTTCGCTGTCCATCAGGCCAATCACATCGGCGGTCGCAAATACAACCAAGACAGGGTGGGCTACGCCTATACCAATGATGCGCTGTTATTGGTGCTGGCCGATGGCATGGGTGGACACTTGCATGGCGAGATCGCTGCGCAGATCGCGGTCTATACCTTCATGCGCGCATTCAGCCGTTTAGAGCAGGGGCGCGCGAAAGAGCCCGAGGTGTTCTTGCGCGCCACCATGCGCGCCGGTCATGACGCGATCATCGACTATGCGCGTGAGAACCAATTGGGCGGCAATCCAGGTACGACTTGTGTCGTGGCTTTGGTGCAGGATGGCAAAGTATGGTTCGCGCATGCGGGCGATTCGCGCTTCTATCTGTTGCGTGGTGATGCCGTTGCCAACGTGACTAAAGACCACTCCGTCGTGCAGCAATGGGCGGATTGGGGAATCATCACAGAAGACGAGATGAAGACCCATCCTGATCGCAACAAGATCACCAATTGCTTGGGTGGCGTGGAAGACATGTTCTATGTCGAAGTGTCGCCTAGTGTCGATGCTATGAGCGGAGACGCACTGCTGTTGTGTAGCGATGGCTTCTGGAGTCCGCTGCTGCGAGAGGAATTGGTGAAGCTTGTTTCTGCTCAGCCGATCGGCAACTTGTTGGTCGAATTGGTGGAAGTGGCCGTATTCCGCGAAGGGGCGCGTGCTGATAACACCACAGCCGTGGTCGCGCGCTTGGGTGATACCGAGCAAGAACATGGCACTGAGTCACCTGTCTGTATCATTCTCGATGAGCGTCAGACCCCTATCTAAGTTTTCCAGTTTCTCCTTACATTTAAGAGGTTCCACCATGCGTCCTAGTCAGCGTCAGCCCGATCAACTTCGTGCGATCCGTATCACCCGTCATTACACCAAATATGCAGAAGGCTCGGTCCTCATCGAGTGCGGCGACACCAAGGTCATCTGTACTGCCAGCGTGGAAGAGCGCGTGCCTCCCCACAAAAAAGGCAGTGGCGAAGGCTGGGTGACGGCGGAATACGGTATGTTGCCGCGCTCCACGGGTGAGCGCATGGGGCGTGAAGCCGCCAAAGGTAAGCAGTCTGGGCGTACACAAGAGATACAACGTTTGATCGGTCGTAGCCTGCGTGCGGTGGTCGATTTGGGTAAGTTAGGTGAGCGCACCATCACCTTGGATTGCGATGTCATCCAAGCCGATGGCGGGACCCGCACAGCCAGCATTACGGGCGCATTCGTCGCGCTGCACGATGCGGTGACGAGCTTGATGCAAAAGGGGTTGGTCAAAGAAAATCCGCTCAAGGATTCTATCGCCGCCATCTCGGTCGGCATCTATGAAGGCACACCCGTGCTCGATCTGGATTACGTCGAAGACTCCGCGTGCGACACCGATATGAACGTAGTGATGTTGGGTAACGGTAACTTCGTTGAGGTGCAGGGCACGGCAGAAGGTCATGCCTTCTCACGTACTGAGATGGATGTACTGCTAGGTCTGGCCCACAAGGGCATCAGCGAATTGATCGCTTTTCAAAGTGAGGCGCTGAAAAAATGAAAAAGCTGGTCATCGCTTCCAACAATGCGGGCAAGTTGCGAGAGTTCCAGCAGATGCTCGCGCCACTCGGCATCGAGGTGGTGACGCAATCGCAATTAGGCATCTCTGAAGCTGAAGAGCCGCACATCACCTTTGTGGAGAACGCCCTGGAGAAGGCGCGTCATGCCAGTCGTGAGAGTGGTCTACCTGCCTTGGCTGATGATTCTGGTATCTGCGTCGATGCGCTCAAAGGGATGCCCGGTGTGATCTCTGCCCGTTTTTCTGGACTTCCACGTTCGGATGAACGCAACAACCAAGCATTGCTAGAAGCGATGAAGGCGCACGATGACCGTCGTGCGCATTATTACTGTGTGTTGGTATTGGTGAATTGGGCGGGTGATGCGCAACCTCTCATCGCGGAAGGCGAATGGCATGGTGAGATCGCACGTGAAGCGCGAGGTGCGGGCGGTTTCGGTTATGACCCGTATTTCTGGTTGCCCGAGCTAGGCAAGATGAGTGCGGAGCTGACTCACGAAGAAAAACACGCCATCAGCCATCGCGGTAAGGCGATGAAAGTATTGTTGGAGAAGTTGAAGGCTCGCGGCATCGAATGACAATGCAACCGTTGCAAGCAATCGGGCTACGTTCTAGCGGCGTAGCCTTTCAAGCCTTACCTCCGCTGTCCTTATATATCCACATCCCTTGGTGCTTGCGCAAATGTCCTTACTGCGATTTCAACTCGCATGAGGCGCGAGGCGCATTCCCAGAAAAAGAATATGTAGCGGCATTGGTGCGCGACCTAGAGATGGCGTTGCCTCAGATATGGGGGCGCAAGGTCTATACAGTGTTCTTTGGCGGTGGGACTCCCAGCTTGTTGAGCGGCGAAGCTGTGGGCGAGATCTTGCGCAACGTGCGTATGTTGTTGCCATTAGATATGAATGCCGAGATCACGTTGGAGGCGAATCCAGGTACGGTGGAGGCGGATAAGTTCGCCGCCTTCCGTGACGCCGGCGTGAATCGCCTGTCGATGGGTATCCAGAGTTTCAACGACAAACATCTACAGGCTTTGGGGCGCATCCATTCGGCGGATGAGGCCAAGCGCGCGATCCAGATCGCACAGCAGCATTTCGACAACATCAACCTTGATCTGATGTACGCGTTGCCTACACAGACATTGGATGAAGCCATGTTGGATGTGCAGACTGCGTTGCAATACAAGCCGCAACATCTGTCTTGCTACCACCTGACGTTGGAGCCGAATACGCAGTTCCACTACAACCCGCCTATATTGCCCGATGATGATGCGAGTGCGGAGATGCAGCAAAGCATCGAAACATTATTGGCAGCTCATGGTTATGAGCACTATGAGACTTCGGCCTTTGCGCGATCCAAGCGCCGTTCCAAACACAATCTCAACTACTGGCAGTTCGGTGACTATCTAGGGATCGGTGCGGGGGCGCATAGCAAGCTGAGCTTTCCCGACAAGGTGTTACGCCAAGCACGCTACAAGCAACCGCAGGCTTATATGCAACAGGTGGCGGCTGGTGCAGCTATTCAATCTGAGAATGAGGTCGGTGTAGATGCGCTGCCGTTCGAGTTCATGATGAACGCGCTACGCTTGAATGGAGGATTTGACAATAGCTTGTTTGGTGAGCGAACAAGTTTGTCGTTGCTATCCATCCAAAACGAGTTACAGGAAGCTGAGCGACGAGGATTGTTGGTGCGTGACCATCAACGTATCGCGCCGACCCAATTGGGGCAACGATTCTTGAACGACTTGTTGGAGTTATTCCTTACGGCGGAAGACTAGGTCCCAAACACCATGCCCTAGGTTGAGGCCGCGCTTCTCGAACTTGGTGAGTGGGCGGTAGCTGGGGCGCGGCGCGTAGTCGGTCGCTGTGTTCTCCAGCAGGACCTCTGCTTCAAACACCCTCAGTACTTGTTCGGCGTAGTCCTGCCAGTCGGTGGCGACATGGATGTAGCCGCCGACTTTTATCTTGCGAACGAGTTGCGCGATGAAAGGCGATTGGATGAGACGTCGCTTGTTGTGACGTGCCTTGTGCCACGGGTCTGGGAAGAAGATGTGTACGCCGTCCAAGCTGGCATCAGCGATCATGTCGCGCAACACTTCGACGGCATCGTGCTGCATGATGCGGATGTTCTCCAAGTTTTCCTGCTCGATCAATTTGAGCAGGTTGCCAACACCGGGTGTATGAACCTCCAGCGCAAGATAATCGGTGTCGGGATTAGTCTGTGCGATGGTCGCAGTGCTATCGCCCATGCCGAAACCGATCTCTAGGATCTTGGGCGCGCTGCGGCGGAAAGCTACATCAAGGTCGAGTGGATGCGCCGAATACGGAATGCCATAACGTGGCAACAAGGTGTCGATCGCGCGTTGCTGTGCGACGGATACGCGACCTTGGCGCAGTACGAAGCTACGTATATGTCGCTTGCTCAGGTCTTCAGACTCGTCCATTTTTAAGTGCGTGCCGAAGAGATGATGCCAGTGGTGGGCGAGCTCGGGCTGGCGCTGTACAACTTCTTAGGCATACGTCCTGCCAGATAAGCTTCGCGTCCTGCTTCTACGCCCTTCTTCATCGCACTCGCCATCAACACAGGGTTCTGCGCACCTGCGATAGCGGTGTTCATGAGCACGCCTGCACAACCCAGTTCCATCGCGATCGCGGCATCAGATGCGGTGCCTACGCCTGCATCGACGATCACAGGTACGCTCACTCTATTCATGATGAGTTGCAGATTCCATGGATTGAGGATGCCCATGCCGGAACCGATGAGCGAGGCCAGCGGCATGATGGCGACACAGCCGATGTCCTCCAGTTGTTTGGCGATGATGGGGTCGTCCGAGGTGTACACCATCACTTGGAAGCCTTCGGCCACCAAAGTCTTTGCGGCAGCGATAGTCTCGATCACATTGGGGTACAGCGATTGCGGGTCGCCTAGCACTTCGAGTTTGACCAAACTATGTCCGTCTAGTAGTTCGCGCGCCAAGCGTAATGTGCGCACAGCATCTTCTGCGGTGTAGCACCCTGCGGTGTTGGGTAGGTAGGTGAACTTCGATGGTGGTACGGCATCGAGCAGATTGGGCTCGTTCGCGTTTTGACCAAGATTGGTGCGACGAATCGCCACGGTGACGATCTCGGTGCCGCTGGCATCCAATGCGGCGCGCGTCTCGGTGAAGTCTTTATATTTGCCAGTGCCGACCAATAGTCGGGACGAATAGCTCTTGCCTGCGATGATGAGTTTGTCGTTCATGATTGTGTACCTGTTTGGTGTACTAGCCGCCGCCTACTGCGACGACGATTTCTAGTTTGTCACCGTCAACCAGCGTCTGGGTAGGGAATGTGCTACGCGGCACGATATCGCCATTTCTTTCAATGGCGATACGCTTGCCAGCAAAGCCCATCTCCTCGATGAGTGCTGCGACAGTTGTGTTCAAGGGAAGTTGGCGCGATACGCCATTGATGATGAGGGTGATCACTTTGCTCAAATCGCTCGTGTTAGAATCCGCGCCGCATTCTACTATATGCGGGTGTAGTTCAATGGTAGAACGGCAGCTTCCCAAGCTGCATACGAGGGTTCGATCCCCTTCACCCGCTCCATCCTGTGTATATATCCAGCAATATTCAGCCTTGACACTTTTTGATTTATATC
>JAVBYP010000230.1 GCA_030823965.1 Sideroxydans sp. | reverse complement strand
CTTCGTTCCAAGAGAGGTCGCCGAGAGCATCAGCCAGTGCATCCCAATTGTGTCCGAACCAATCCGGTGCCTGGATGGCGCGCGCCATCTCGGCCAACACCTCACCTCTTCCGTGGGCACTGGCGATATCGACTTCGAACAATGAGAACCCAGCACGTTTCACAGAATCATGCAGCGCATCCAAAGAGCAGTTCAGACGGTAGACACCCGCTCCATTCGCATCCTTCAGCAGATAGCAAAGATCATCCATCAGCGTGCCTCCACGATACGTTTGAAAGACTTGTAATGATCTGCGGTGTAGTAACACTCGGGGACTTCACCACACACGATGCGGCGTGGGCCGCGATGACTGATACCCGGTGTCTTGACGGTGTACTCGTGGTAGTAGCCCCGTGCTTGTTTGGGCAAGAGGCGCTCGTAGTTGCCAAACACCACGCCGTCCCGCGAATAAGGGAATGGTCCGCCACGCTTGATGAGTTGCAAAGTCTCGCGACCTTCAGGCGGCAATTGCGTCACCAAGATATGGTCACCCGAGACCTCTGCCCGTGCTGCAGTTCGGGATGATTCGTTGGTCGTGACTTGCGCGGGTTGGTGCGTTTGATGGCTACTGGCTTGTGCCAAAGACAAGACCAGCACCAAGCCAGCCAATATCCACCACCACGCCTTACCCCAGCGCAGCATGCTTACTCCTTAGGCGCATCGGTCGGCGCTGGTGTGCGCAGACGGATGTGCAACTCACGCAACTGTTTCTCATCCACCGCAGACGGCGCTTGGGTCAGCAGACACTGCGCACGTTGCGTCTTAGGGAAGGCGATCACGTCACGGATGGATTCCGCACCCGTCATCATGGTGACGATGCGATCCAGACCGAAGGCCAAACCGCCGTGAGGTGGCGCGCCGTATTGCAAGGCATCCAACAGGAAGCCGAACTTGAGTTGCGCTTCTTCTGCGCCGATGTTGAGCGCGCGGAACACTTGGCTCTGCACTTCTTCTTTGTGGATACGCACTGAACCACCACCGATCTCCCAACCGTTGAGTGCCAAGTCGTAGGCTTTAGCCAGACATTTACCTGGATCCGTTTCCAAGAATTGCAGATGCTCGTCTTTGGGCGAGGTGAACGGATGGTGACAGGCGTTCCAACGCTTGCCTTCTTCGTCGTATTCGAACATCGGGAAATCAACGACCCACAATGGCTCCCATGCCTTGCCATTCACGTGTCCTTTGGCGTGGCCGATCTTGGTACGCAATGCCCCCAGCGCGTCGTTCACGATCTTAGTCTTGTCAGCGCCGAAGAAGATGATGTCGCCGTTCTGCGCACCGGTGCGTTCGATGATGGTCTTCAACGCTGTCTCGTTCAGGTTCTTGACGATAGGTGATTGCAGACCTGTCTCGTTCAATTGCGTGATGTCGTTGACCTTGATGTAAGCCAAACCCTTCGCGCCGTAGATAGTGACGAACTTGGTGTACTCGTCGATCTCGCCACGCGAGAAAGCGCCGCCATTCGGAACGCGCAAAGCTGCGACACGGCCATTGTCAGAATTTGCTACGCCCGCGAATACTTTGAATGCGACATCCTTCACTGCGTCGGTGACATCAGTGATCTCTAGTGTCACGCGCAGGTCTGGCTTGTCGGAACCGAAGCGATCCATCGCTTCCGCATATGGCATGCGTGGGAATGGATTTGGCAAGGTCACATTCAGCGCTTCCTTGAACACCACGCGGATCATCTCTTCCATCATCTCCATGATCTGCTCTTCAGTCATGAAGGATGTCTCGACGTCGACTTGTGTGAATTCGGGCTGGCGATCAGCACGCAAGTCTTCGTCGCGGAAACACTTGGTGATCTGGTAGTAGCGATCGAAACCCGCCACCATCAACATCTGCTTGAACAACTGTGGCGATTGCGGCAAGGCGAAGAAGTCGCCCGCATGCACACGTGAAGGCACGAGGTAGTCACGTGCACCTTCTGGTGTGGACTTGGTCAACATCGGTGTCTCGATGTCGATGAAACCTTTGTCGTCCAAGAAGCGGCGGAACGCGCGCGCGGTCTTGTAGCGCAACATCATGTTGTTCTGCATCTGCGGGCGACGCAGGTCGATGACGCGATGGGTCAGACGCACGTTCTCGGACAGGTTCTCATCATCCAATTGGAACGGGGGTGTGACCGCGACGTTCAACACTTCGATCTCGTGGCACAGCAACTCGATCTCACCGCTGGGGATGTTCTTGTTCTCGGTACCTTCAGGACGGCGACGTACACGCCCTGTGATCTTCAACACGAATTCGTTACGCACGGATTCGGCGATCTTGAACATGTCTGCACGATCAGGGTCGCACACGACTTGTGCCAGACCTTCGCGATCGCGCAGGTCGATGAAGATGACACCACCATGGTCGCGACGACGATGCGCCCAGCCGCACAGAGTGACCGTGTTGCCTAAATGATTAACGTTGAGTTGTCCGCAGTAATGAGTTCGCATGATTTGAGATACAGGTAAGGATTACAAAAAAGAAAGGCTTAATGATTGGCTTGCTTGAGTTTGGCGACAGCTTCCGGTGTGGTCACGACGCCCATCGAGACGATGGCTTTGAATGCCGCATCCACGCTGATATCCAGTTCGATGGTCTCGGACTTCTTCACATAGAAGTAGAAACCATTCACTGGGCTTGGTGTGGTCGGTACGAATACGCCGACGTATGCCTCTCCTGCCAATCTGCGTGTCACCTCGGCAGGCACACTGGTCTGGAACGCCAATGACCAAGATTCAGCATGGGGATAACGCACCAGCAATACCTTGCCGAACGCATTACCGCTCTCGGAGAGTAATGTGTCACTGACTTGTTTGACGCTGTTGTAGATGGCATTGACGAAGGGGATGCGACGCAACACATGCTCCCACCAAGACAACAAGCGTTGACCAAACACGTTGCGCACCAGCAGGCCAGTGACCAGAACCACCACCACGGTGAGGATGACGCCCAGACCGGGGATATGGACGCCGAGCAGATTGTCTGGATGCCAAGCCTGAGGCAATAACAAAAGCGATTGATCGAGGATCCCGATGATGAAGCTCAACACCCATAGGGTGATGACTAGGGGAACGAGTACCAACAGTCCAGTGAGTAGATATTTCTTCATTAGTGCATTCCTGCCATAGGACACGTCGAACATGCGCCCGTATCGCAACTATTCGATGTGCTTTTGAATTGAAAACCTGGGGCGCTGAGCTGCTTGGCAAAGGTCTCTTTGCCACACTCAGGACACGCAGTGAGCGGCGCATCGCTGTACTTCTGCATCACATCTTTCTGTGAGCCACAGCTACTGCATCGGTATTCGTAAATAGGCATACTTCTCTGCTAAATTCGGAAAGGCGCGCATTATACATTAGCCACCCCCTGCTCGCGCCATTCCCCAGACGCCAAGCCAGATAGCGACCAATCACCAATGGAGTGGCGTATCAAGCGCAATGTAGGAAAACCGACAGCGGCCGTCATGCGTCTGACCTGACGGTTCTTCCCCTCGCGGATAGTGAGTTTTAACCATGATGTCGGGATGGCTTGGCGGAAACGCACAGGCGGGTCACGCAACCACAGATTCGTTGGCTCATCCATCAGCTCCGCCTGTGCGGGTAAGGTCATACCATCCTTCAACATCACCCCTTTTTTCAATTGCTCTAGCGCCTTAGCGTCCGGCAAACCCTCGACCTGCACCCAGTAGGTCTTGGGCAGCTTGTGCTTGGGATCGGTGATGCGATGTTGCAACTTGCCATCATCAGTGAGCAACAACAGCCCCTCGCTGTCGGTATCCAAGCGACCCGCCGCATAAACCTCGGCAACAGGAATATAATCCGCGAGCGTCGGATGCAATCCGTCACGACTGAATTGGCAGACCACTCCGTAAGGTTTGTTGAACAGCAGGATGCGACTCATTTCATTTACCGCTCTCGTACTTTGAACATCAAGATTGCTTGAAGTATACGAATTTAATCGTGCTGAATATCAACTTAATGAGAAAACCATGACGAACCAAAAGATCATCTACACCCTGACCGATGAAGCGCCCGCGCTCGCAACCTACTCCCTACTCCCCATCGTACAAGCCTTTACCAAGGCGGCTGGCGTTGTGGTTGAGACACGAGACATCTCGCTGGCGGGGCGTATCCTCGCGAACTTTCCGGAGAATCTGACAGCTCAGCAGAAGATATCGGATCAACTGTCCGAATTGGGTGATCTGACGCTGAAGCCTGAAGCGAACATCATCAAGTTGCCAAACGTGAGCGCATCGCTCCCTCAATTGAAAGCAGCCATCAAGGAATTGCAATCTAAAGGATACAAAGTACCTGACTATCCGGATGAGGCAAAGACCGACGCAGAAAAAGACATCAAGGCGCGATATAGCAAAGTGCTGGGAAGTGCCGTGAACCCCGTACTGCGTGAAGGCAATTCCGATCGCCGCGCTGCCGCATCAGTCAAACAATTCGCGCGCAAACATCCACACCGCATGGGCAAATGGGAGAAGACCTCCAAGACCCGCGTGGCACACATGACCAATGGCGACTTCTACGGTAGCGAAAAATCTGTCTGCGTGCCTGAAGCGGTCAACACCCGCATCGAGTTCGTCGCCCGCGATGGCCGCGTCACCGTACTCAAAGAAAAGATGGCGCTCAAAGCTGGAGAGATCATCGATGCCGCCGTGATGAGCCGCAAAGCACTGCGCAAGTTCTACGCCGAGCAGATCGCTGCAGCCAAGAAGGAAGACGTGCTGCTGTCGCTACATCTGAAAGCCACCATGATGAAGATCTCCGATCCCATCATGTTCGGTCATGCCGTATCCGTGTTCTTCCAAGAAGCCTTCGACAAGCACAGCGCCCTGCTCAAAGAGTTGAACGTCAATTTGAATAACGGTTTCGGTGACGTGGAAGCGAAGGTCTTCGCCTTACCCGAAGCCAAGCGTGCCGCCATCGTGGCAGATATCGCCGATTGCTTCCGCAAACAGCCTCCATTGGCGATGGTGAACTCCGACAAGGGCATCACCAACCTTCACGTGCCGAGCGACGTCATCATCGACGCCTCCATGCCTCCGATGATCCGTGACGGCGGCAAGATGTGGGGCGCCGATGGCAAAGCCTACGACACACTGGCGATGATCCCAGACCGTTGCTACGCCACCATCTATGTGGCTGCCGTGGAAGATTGCAAGAAGAACGGCGCGCTTGATCCGGCGACTATGGGTTCTGTGCCTAACGTCGGCCTGATGGCTCAAAAGGCTGAGGAGTATGGCTCGCACGACAAGACCTTCGAAGCAGTTGGCGACGGCGTGGTACGTATCGTCGACTCCAACGGAAAAGTCATCTTGGAGCAGGATGTAGAACAGGGGGACATCTTCCGCGCCTGCCAAACCAAAGACGCACCGATCCAAGATTGGGTCAAACTCGCGGTCAGCCGCGCACGCCTCTCGAACACCCCCGCCATCTTCTGGTTGGATAAGGAGCGTGGGCACGACGCACAGATCATCGCCAAGGTAGAAAAATACCTGAAGGACCACGACACCAAGGGACTGGACATCCAAATCATGGAGCCATCCGCAGCATGTCGTGCTTCATTGGCACGTATCCGCCAAGGAAAAGACACCATCTCCGTCACCGGCAACGTGTTGCGTGACTACCTCACCGACCTATTCCCTATCTTGGAACTCAATACCAGCGCCAAGATGCTCTCCATCGTGCCATTGATGAATGGCGGCGGCATGTTCGAAACAGGCGCAGGTGGCTCTGCTCCCAAGCACGTGCAGCAGTTCCAACAGGAGAATTACCTACGCTGGGATTCCTTGGGTGAGTTCTTGGCCTTGGGCGTGTCACTGGAACACTTGGCGCAGAAATTCAACAACGCCAAAGCACAAGTGTTGGCGGATACGCTAGACCAAGCGAACGCAAAGATATTGGAGAACAACCGCTCACCAGCTCGCAGAGTCGGCGAGATAGACAATCGTGGCAGTCACTTCTACCTCGCCTTGTATTGGGCACAAGCACTCGCCGAACAGAACAAGGACAAGGAAGTGCAGACTCGTTTCGCACCACTGGCAAAAGCGCTGACCGAGAACGAAGCGAAGATCAATGCAGAACTGATCGCCGCACAGGGCAAACCAGTAGAGATGGGTGGTTACTACCTACCAGACTTCAACAAGACATCGAATGCGATGCGCCCAAGTGCGACTTTTAACGCCGCACTGAAAGCGATCTAAGTCGGTAGCACTAAACAAAAAGCCCGCCACTTGCGTGGCGGGCTTTTTTCATTCAACTCAAGAACCGATTAAGGAGCTTGGATGTTGGATGCTTGCTTGCCTTTAGGACCTTGAACGATGTCAAAAGTCACTTTTTGGCCTTCTTTGAGAGACTTGAAGCCGCTCATGTTGATAGCTGAGAAATGTGCAAACAGATCTTCGCTGCCATCATCTGGAGTGATGAAACCGAAACCTTTTGCGTCGTTGAACCATTTAACTGTACCGTTTGCCATGCTATAACTTCCTTACAAAAATACGGGTGGGCACCCGCTAAATTGTTTGAAACCCAAGATCGCACATGGCAAAACCAGTACTGCAGATACTTTGATTCAAACACCCAGACGCTTTTTAACCCAGCCTAACTGACAACGTCAAGCGTTAATTGCAACTATTTTCAAAACAGGGTTGAAAAAGGCGTTCTAATCCTCAAATATGTAGCCGAACTCAATGTGACAATGACCCCAATGGCAACCAAGCAAGAAAACATTTCTGTACTTGAACGAAGTAAGACCAAACCACCTAAGCTATACAAGGTGCTACTTCTGAACGATGATTACACCACGATGGAGTTCGTGATCGAAGTTCTACAAAGATTCTTCTCGATGGGCACGGAACATGCAATGCAAGTGATGCTCCAAGTACACAATGAGGGTTCTGCGGTATGCGGCGTATACCCCAAGGACATCGCCGAAACGAAAGTGAACCAAGTCGTCAGTTATGCGACACAACATGGGCATCCTTTAAGATGCCTCATGGAGGAAAATTAAGATGATCGCTCAAGAACTTGAAGTAAGCCTCCACCTCGCTTTTGTCGAAGCACGACACAAGCGCCACGAATTCATCACGGTGGAGCATCTGCTGATGGCGATGCTGGACAACCCTTCCGCATCGCATGTGTTGCGCGCCTGTGGTGCAGACATCGAAGAGTTGCGCGCCGTATTGGTGCAACATATCGAATCGCATACTCCCATCGTACCGGGAACGGCTGAAGTCGACACCCAACCCACGGTTGGTTTCCAACGCGTGATCCAACGCGCCATCCTGCATGTGCAATCCACCAACAAGAAAGAAGTGACTGGTGCGAACATCCTAGTCGCCATGTTCGGAGAGAAAGAATCCCATGCGGTGTTCTTCCTCAACCAACGGGCCATCACTCGTCTCGATGTGGTGAACTACATCGCGCATGGCATCAACAAGACTGCTGAAGTGCAACCCAATCCGAACAAGACACCGAACGAAGCGGACGCCGAGCAAGAGAGCGTGAAGGAAAGCGCACTGGCGAGCTACACGCTCGACCTCAATGCCCATGCCATCGCAGGAAAAGTGGATCCACTGATCGGACGTGAGCTTGAATTGGAGCGAGTCATCCAGACCCTATGCCGCCGCCGCAAGAACAACCCGCTTCTGGTGGGCGAGGCAGGTGTGGGCAAGACCGCCATCGCGGAAGGTCTAGCTAGGCGCATCACCGAAGGCGATGTCCCAGAGATATTGAAGGATGCGCAAGTCTATGCGCTCGATATGGGTTCGTTACTCGCGGGCACCAAATATCGCGGCGATTTCGAGCAGCGATTGAAAGCCGTGTTGAAAGAATTGAAAGATGCCCCCAATGCGGTGTTGTTCATCGATGAGATTCATACACTCATCGGCGCAGGTGCTGCATCGGGCGGCACCATGGATGCATCCAATCTGCTCAAACCAGTGCTCTCCAGTGGCGCGTTGAAATGTATCGGCGCGACGACCTATCAGGAATATCGCGGCATCTTCGAAAAGGATTCCGCACTCTCACGTCGCTTCCAAAAGGTCGATGTACCAGAACCATCTGTTGAACAGACCATCGAGATCCTCAAAGGGCTGAAGTCGCGCTTCGAAGAACACCACAGCATCAAATACAGTGCAGCCGCCCTCACCAGCGCGGCTGAGCTGTCTTCACGTTTCATAAACGACCGTCACCTGCCTGACAAGGCCATCGACGTGCTTGACGAAGCTGGTGCGGCTCAACGCATCCTGCCTAAGTCGAAGCAGAAGAAGATCGTGGGAAAACACGAGATCGAAGAGATCATCGCCAAGATCGCGCGCATCCCGACACGCACCGTGTCACATGACGACATCAATGCGTTGAAGAATCTGGATCGCGACCTCAAAGCTACCGTGTTCGGCCAAGACAAAGCCATCGATGTGTTGGCACGCGCCATCAAGATGTCGCGCAGCGGTTTGGGCAATCCTCAGAAACCCATCGGCAGCTTCCTGTTCTCAGGCCCTACGGGTGTCGGCAAGACTGAAGTCGCGCGCCAATTGGCCTACAGCATGGGCATGCCTATCCATCGTTTCGATATGTCTGAATATATGGAACGTCATGCCGTCTCTCGTCTGATCGGCGCACCACCTGGCTACGTCGGCTTCGACCAAGGTGGACTGCTCACCGAAGCCATCAGCAAACAACCCCACAGCGTGTTGTTGCTGGATGAGATCGAGAAGGCACATCCAGACATCTTCAACATCCTGCTGCAAGTGATGGATCACGGCACGCTCACCGACAACAACGGTCGCAAGGCAGACTTCCGCAACGTCGTCATCATCATGACCACCAATGCGGGCGCAGAAGCTTTGAACAAGAGCAGCATGGGCTTCACCAAGACCTCATCGGTCGGTGACGAAATGGCAGACATCAAGAAACTGTTCACCCCAGAGTTCCGCAACCGCTTGGATGCCATCGTCTCCTTCGCCTCTCTCGACAAAGAGGTCATCCTGCGTGTGGTGGACAAGTTCCTTATGCAATTGGAAGAACAACTTCACGAGAAGAAAGTCGATGCGATCTTTACGGATGCACTCAAGGACCATCTCGCCGAAAACGGCTTCGACCCGCTGATGGGTGCTCGCCCGATGGCGCGACTCATCCAAGACACCATCCGCTCCGCACTGGCTGACGAACTGCTATTCGGCAAGCTGGCAAGTGGTGGCAAGGTCACTGTGGACGTGATGGATGGCAAGGTCGTACTGGAATTCGAAGAGGAAGCAGTCACAGTCTAACTTTATTGCATTGCCTAAAATGAATGGGGCGAGACACTCACTGTCTCGCCCCATTTTTTTGTCGAATGATGCACGAACTGCAATTCGATCTGGCTTTAGGCTTGATAGTTTGCCTTTAGCGATCACGCGATTCTGCGTGCACAACTAGTAGTTATCGCCCCCTCGCATCTCCCCAACGTAGCTCGGTACGGTCATCTCCTACGTAATAGGTCTGCCCTGTGCGATGTTCCACGCAGTAGTTGGGTGAGACGATGGTCTCTTTAAAAGTTTGACCTGCGCTGATCCGGGTGTACTCCATCAAGATGCTACGGATGACGTTGGCATCTTTGCAGATGTGAGAACCGCGCGTTATCCAAGATGGCCCGACAATCTCAGCACCCTCTTCGATGCAAACTCCTGAGTCGATATACACAGGGCCTTCGATCCGCACTTTGTCCCAATCGATCTTGGTATTGATACCCACCCACACTCCAGGCTTCACTTCTCTGCCTGGCATCTTCATGTGGGCAACCTCGCCTTTCAGCACACGTTGCAACACCGACCAATAATCGGATACATGCCCGATGTCGATCCAATTGAAGAAACGTTTCTGCGCATAAAAAGGCATGCCTTTCTCGGCCAACATGGGGAAGAGTTGGCTACCGATATCGAATACCGTATCCCTAGGAATGAGGTCGATGACTTCGGGTTCGAAGATATAGATGCCAGTGCTGGCGAAGTTGGAGCGCGCCTCTTCGGGTTTTGGTTTTTCTTGAAAAGCCAAGATGCGGCCTTCGTCATCCGTTTCGACGACGCCGTAGTTGGCTACTTCGCTATTCGGCACTTCTAATGTGATGACGCTGGCCATGGCTTTCTTGGCTTTGTGTTCGAATACGGCGGCACCGATATCGAGGTCGATGAGAGCATCACCGCAAATGACGAGTGTGGTGGTGTCGAAGAATCCACCGAAGTCTTGAATTTTGCGCATGCCGCCGGCAGAGCCCATGGATTTGGGAGTAATCTCGCCGTACTCGTACACGCCTTCGTAGGAGTAGCCTATGTTGACACCCCAGCGGCTGCCGTTGCCGAAGTAGTTCTCGATCTTCCAGTGTTTGTGGGCGACGTTGACCATGATGTCTTCGATGCCGTAGTTCGCCAGATGCTCGATAAGGTATTCCATCACGGGTTTGCCGAGGATGGGAATCATAGGCTTGGGTAGATCCTTTGTCAGAGGACGAACACGAGTGCCCTGTCCGGCGGCGAGGATCATTCCCTTTATCTGTGACATTTTGAATCCTTAGCTGTTTTATAAAATTCGCTCACATGAACGAGAAGCTAGTTCATTCTAACTCAGTAGTGTTAAGGATATTTCAAAGCCACATTTCGTTTTATCATCTGCACATGTCACCTATCTATCGCGGGCGCTTCGCTCCCTCTCCTACCGGTCCTTTGCATTTCGGCTCGCTAGTCGCCGCTGTCGGTAGTTACCTCGACGCAAAACATCATCAGGGCATTTGGCTTGTTCGCATGGAAGACCTCGATACGCCGCGTTGTGTGGCAGGTGCGGCGGATGACATCTTGCGCACACTCGATGTGTTTGGATTGAAGAGCGATGAGCCGATGATGTTCCAAAGCCAGCGCACGGCAGCCTACGAATTGGCGTTACAGCAGCTTAAAGAAAGCGGCGCGGCGTACCCGTGTTGTTGCACGCGCAAAGAGATCGCGGATTCGGGACTGCATGGGATCGAGGGTTTCGTTTATCCGGGTACGTGCCGTAGCGGCATGACCCATCAAAGATCAACACCAGCTTGGCGGGTAACGACTGATCAGCATGACATCGAGTTCGACGATGCACTGCAAGGACTTCTTTCGCAGAAACTAGAAACAGAGATCGGTGACTTCGTCGTGAAACGCGCGGATGGCTTGTTCGCGTATCAACTGGCCGTGGTGGTGGACGATGCGACTCAAGGCATCACGCA
>JAVBYP010000231.1 GCA_030823965.1 Sideroxydans sp. | reverse complement strand
TCTGTACCCAAGGTCTTGTATTGGGCTTTCACATAAGGACGGATCTGGTCGGCATAAGCGCGGATGTAATCGGTCGCCGCGATGACGGGTACTTCGGCATCCAGACATTGCTCGACATAGCTCACGCGTTGTTTCGCTTCTGGGTGCAATGTGTTCCAACGCTCGCAGTCGATACCTTCACGACGCAATTCGTTGAAGCTGGTCACGCTGAAGATATCTGAAGCGATGCCGAAATCTTTTTCCAGCAACTCAGCTGCCGCGATGACTTCACGCAGGATGGTGCCGCTACCCAGCAACTGTACTTTGTTCTTCGCTTTGGCTTTGCTTGCGCTGAACTTGTACATCCCCTTGATGATGCCTTCTTCCGCGCCCTTGGGCATGGCAGGGTGGGTGTAGTTCTCGTTCATCACAGTGAGGTAATAGAACACGTCTTCTTGCTTGTGGTACATGCGTTCCATACCGTGCTGCACGATGACTGCGAGTTCGTAAGCGAAGGTAGGATCGTAAGACACGCAGTTCGGGATGGTCGCTGCCATCAGATGGCTGTGACCGTCTTGGTGTTGCAGACCTTCACCGTTCAGTGTGGTGCGTCCAGCGGTGCCGCCGATGAGGAAACCGCGCGCGCGCAGATCGCCTGCTGCCCAAGCCATGTCGCCGATACGTTGGAAACCGAACATCGAGTAGTAGATGAAGAAGGGGATCATCGCTACGCCGTGGTTGGCGTAAGCGGTCGCCGCAGCGATCCAGTCAGCCATACCGCCCGCTTCGTTGATGCCCTCTTGCAAGATCTGACCCGTCTTATCTTCTTTGTAGAACATCAGTTGGTCGGCATCTTGTGGTGTGTACAGCTGACCCACCTGCGAGAAGATACCGAGCTGACGGAACATGCCTTCCATACCGAAGGTGC
Source organism: Sideroxydans sp. (assembly GCA_030823965.1). Classification (GTDB taxonomy): domain Bacteria; phylum Pseudomonadota; class Gammaproteobacteria; order Burkholderiales; family Gallionellaceae; genus Sideroxyarcus. The sequence goes on along the minus strand of JAVBYP010000231.1, from coordinate 10,365 downwards.
GCGATTCGTCCGGCACAATAGGAACGATCTGTTTGCCGATGGCTTTGTCTTTCACCAGCACGCCCAGCAAACGAACGAACGCCATGGTGGTGGAGAACTCGCGGTCTTCGCTGGATTTCAACAGTGCGTCGAAAGCGTCGAGCGATGGCGTGTTGAGTGGGTGTGCCACAGGTTCGCGGGCTGGGATGCAGCCCATCGCTGTGCTACGTTCTTTAAGATATTTGGCTTCAAGACTGTCCGGCGCAGGGCGCACGAAAGGTAGCTTGGGCAATTGTTCGTCAGTGACCGGGATGTTGAAGCGGTCACGGAACTTACGCAGTGCGTCTTCGCCCACTTTCTTCTGTTGGTGCGTGGTGTTCTGACCTTCACCCGCATCACCCATGCCGTAACCCTTCACCGTCTTGGCGAGGATGACCGTTGGTTGGCCGGTATGCTTGGAAGCGGCCGCATAAGCAGCGAACACTTTGTGCGGATCATGGCCGCCACGGTTCAAGCGCCAGATCTCGTCGTCCGACATGTCGGCGACCAACTCCAGCAACTCTGGATACTTGCCGAAGAAGTGTTTGCGGACGTAGGCGCCATCACGTGACTTGTAGGTCTGGTATTCGCCGTCGACCACTTCTTCCATGCGCTTCAACAATAGGCCGGACTTGTCCTTGGCCAACAGACGATCCCACTTGCCACCCCATACCACTTTGATGACGTTCCAGCCTGCGCCACGGAACACACCTTCCAGTTCTTGGATGATCTTGCCGTTGCCGCGTACTGGGCCGTCAAGGCGCTGCAAGTTACAGTTGATGACGAAGATCAGGTTGTCTAACTTCTCACGACCCGCCATCGAGATCGCGCCCAGAGATTCAGGCTCGTCTGTCTCGCCGTCGCCCAGATAGGCCCATACTTTACGGCCGTCTGTCTTAGCCAGATTGCGGTGTTGCAAGTAGCGCATAAAGCGCGCTTGGTAAATGGCCATCAAGGGGCCGAGACCCATGGACACAGTTGGGAACTGCCAGAAATTAGGCATCAACCAAGGGTGAGGGTAAGAAGATAGTCCATCGCCATCGACTTCTTGGCGGAACTTATACATCTGCGCTTCGGTGAGGCGACCTTCCATGAAGGCGCGTGCATACATACCGGGCGAGGAGTGACCTTGGAAGTAGACCAAGTCTCCACCGTGATCTTTGTTGGCGCCACGGAAGAAGTGGTTGAAGCCCACGTCATACAGAGTCGCAGCGGAAGCGAAGCTGGCGATGTGGCCGCCTAGTTCTGAAGATTCTTTGTTCGCGTTCAATACGATGGCCATCGCGTTCCAGCGCATCAGCGCACGGATGCGGTGTTCCATGTCGAAATTACCAGGAGAACGCTCTTCCTTATCCAGCGGTATCGAGTTCAGGTAAGGCGTGGTCGCACTGATGGGCAGATCGTCGCCCGCTAGGCGCGCATGATTGATGAGTTGGTCGATCAAGAAGTGAGCGCGGTCGCCACCTTCCTTATCTAGAACGGATTGCAGTGAATCCAACCATTCTTGGGTTTCTTGTGGATCGTAGTCAGGTTGTTGTGCGGCCATTTTTACTCTCTCCCTAAATAACGGGCACCTCTTAAAATCCAGATTTCATCCCAACTGCTTCGTTGTGGCGAAAATTCCTTGCTTGCATATACATCATATGCGGCGCTACGGAATTTTCTTCACGCCTTGCATTTGGGCGAACTCTGAATTTTCAGAGGCACCCTAACAACGTATCGTTTCATTCTCTGTCACTAACCAATCTATCTTGTAGTCAGTGCTCTCCTGCGGAACCTCTGCAACCACCTGCATCGCGAACGCGCCAGCGATCAATACTGGGCGGTGAGGCAGGTGTGCTAACAATCTATCGAAGTAGCCGCCGCCGTATCCCAGTCTGCCACCTTCACGGTCAAAAGCGACACCAGGCATCAAGATCAGATCGATCTCACCTAGGGCTTCGAAGCGCTCACAGCGTTCGACGAGGGGTTCGCGTATGCCGTATGTCCCTGCCGCCACATCACGATCAAGGTCTTTGATCTCGAACAATTCCAGGCGCTTGTTGGCTTTGTTCACGCGCGGTAGCAATACTCGCTTGCCGTCGGTCAGCGCCTGCCGCATCCACGCCTCACTGGCCACTTCCGAACCGAAGTTCAGATAACCCAACACCGTTCGTGCTGTCTTATATATGACCAAGCTGCCAATCTGGTCGACGATGCGCTTACTTGAGTGAGCTCGTAAGGTTGGCGTCAGATTATCGCGGGCGGCGATTATACGTTGTCGAAGCGCCAGCTTCCTAGCTTGGATATCAGAGGGAGTCTTTGCCATGTTTGCCAATGGTGCGTTTTATGGCGAATTTGTCGGCAATATCCCCCATCTTTTTTTATCAGCCAAGAAAAAGCCGATATGCGGGATTGTCGCTCTCATCCCAATACGGGTAGCCGAGGGTGTCAAGAAAGGTCTTGAGCGCCTTTTTATCCGTCTTTGGTACCTGCATCCCGACCAATACGCGACCGTAATCTGCGCCGTGGTTGCGATAGTGGAACAGTGAGATGTTCCAGTTATGGCTCATGCTATTGAGAAAGTTCATCAATGCGCCAGGGCGTTCTGGGAACTCGAAACGGAACAGGATTTCATCATGAGCCTCCGGGGCGTGGCCACCGACGAGATGGCGCAGATGCAGTTTGGCCATTTCGTTGTCACTTAGATCCATTGTGGGCAATTTGCTGCGCTGCAACTTCTCGATGAGGTCTGAGGCTTCCGATTGGTCTTTCACTTGGATGCCGACGAAGACCTGCGCCGCCTTGGGGTCGGCATAGCGATAGTTGAACTCGGTGATGTTGCGTTTGCCAAGCAAGGCGCAGAACTTGCGGAAACTGCCGGGGGTCTCGGGGATGGTGACAGCCAAGATCGCTTCACGTTTCTCGCCGATCTCGGCGCGCTCGGCCACGAAGCGTAGGCGATCGAAGTTCATGTTCGCACCGCAAGCGATAGGGATGAGCGTCTCGCCTTTGAGTTGTTCGCGCTTGGCGTAGGCTTTTGCGCCTGCGACGGCGAGAGCACCCGCAGGTTCAAGGATGGAGCGGGTGTCTTGGAACACGTCTTTGATGGCAGCACACACTTCGTCGGTGTCCACCAAGATGACTTCGTCCACATATTGCTTGCAGATGCGGAAGGTCTCTTCGCCCACATATTTGACTGCGGTGCCGTCGGAGAATAGGCCGACATCGTTCAGTTGTACGCGTTTCTTAGCTTTCAGTGAGCGATACATCGCATCGGAATCGGTAGTCTGTACGCCGATGATCTTGATGTCGGGGCGCACTTGTTTGACGTAGGCTGCGACACCTGCGATCAATCCGCCGCCGCCGATGGCACAGAAGATGGCGTGGATAGGGGCTTGGTGTTGACGCAGGATCTCCATGCCGATGGTGCCTTGGCCTGCGATGACGTAAGGGTCGTCGAAGGGGTGCACGAAGGTGAGCTGCCTTTCTTTTTCTAAGGCGAGCGCATGGGCATAGGCATCACTGTAGCTGTCGCCATGCAACACGATCTCGACCGAACGCTGACCGAAGTGGCGCACCGCATCGATCTTCACTTGCGGTGTGGTGGTCGGCATCACGATGGTGGCTTTGCAGCCAAGGCGATGCGCCGACATGGCGACGCCTTGTGCATGGTTACCAGCCGAGGCCGCGATGACGCCTTGTTTGAGTTGAGTGGGCGACAGATGCGCCATCTTGTTGTACGCACCGCGCAACTTGAACGAGAAAACGGGCTGCATGTCTTCGCGCTTGAACAGGATGCGATTGCCCGTGCGCGCCGACAAAGTGGGCGCATGTTCGAGTGGCGTTTCGATGGCCACGTCATAGACGCGGGCGGTGAGGATTCTTTTTAGATAATTTTGCATGGTGAACAGCGGGCAAGTGGATTGCCCGCAAGATTAGCAGGAATCTAGGCGCTTATGCGCGCAGTCCGATCATGCTGTAGAAACGCGGCAGGTCGCTCAAGTCCTCTAACACCGCTGTGGCCCCTGTGAAATCTTGCTTCACGGTGTAGGGGTTGGTGGTGATGTAGGTCTTGATGTCAGCGGCTAAGGAGGAGCGCAGGCCGTTGTAAGAGTCCTCCAGTGCGATGCAATCTTGCGGTGCAAGCTTGAGTTCATTCAATACCCAGTTGTAGATGTCCGGCGCAGGCTTCTTGTGCGGAACGATATCGCCACAACCGTTGGCGGCGAAGTAGCTCGACCAGTCTTTGCCCAAGCCAACTTCTAAAAGCGCCGTCACATTTTCTGCCGTGGTCGTGGTGGCGATGGCGAGCGTGATGCCTGCTTTGCGTGCATCGTTGATGAGTTGTTTGATGCCGGGACGTAACGGGATCGCGCCTTCACGCAACATCGCTGTGTAGTGACCTGTCTTGACGGCGTGCAGATGTTTCACGAAATCGTCGAAGTTATCTGGCTTGGTGTAGCCCTTCAGAAAATCCGAAACGAAATACTTGATGCGCTCTTTACCACCTGTCACTTTGAGTAGCTTGTCGTACAGCGCGACATCCCAGTTCCAATCCAAACCGTTCTCGGCGAACGCCTTGTTGAAGGATTTGCGGTGACCGTCTTCGGTGTCTGCCAAAGTGCCGTCTACGTCGAATATGATTGCTTTGAGTGTCATGTTTTTTCCTGTTATTGATTAACGCATTCCTGGGAATTTGCCAGCCATGCCGCGCATCATCTTGGCCATACCGCCCTTGCTGCTGAACATCTTCATCATCTTCTGCGATTGTTCGAATTGATTCAGCAATTGATTGACGTGCATCACCTGTACGCCAGAGCCTGCAGCGATGCGGCGTTTGCGCGAAGCTTTGATCTGCTCGGGGTGGCTACGCTCGTAGGGAGTCATCGAGTTGATGATGCCTTCGGTGCGGTTGATCTGACGCTCGTCCACTTTTGCGCCTGCTGCCGCATTGGCGAGCTGGGCAGGTAGTTTGTCCATCAGTGCTGACATTCCACCCATCTTCTTCATCTGCACGATCTGCATCTTGAAGTCGTTGAGATCGAAGCCTTTGCCGCTTTGCATCTTCTTGGCGAGTTTCTCCGCCTCGCCCATATCGACGTTGCGTTGCGCTTCTTCTAGCAGCGAGAGGACGTCTCCCATGCCGAGGATGCGTTGCGCCATACGGTCGGGGTGGAAGGCTTCAAGGCCATTTGGTTTTTCGCTGACGCCAACGAACTTGATCGGTTTGCCAGTGATATGACGAACTGACAATGCCGCACCACCGCGCGCATCGCCGTCCATCTTGGTCAGAATCACGCCAGTGAGGGGCAGCGCATCGCCGAACGCTTTGGCGGTGTTCACCGCATCTTGACCGGTCATCGCATCGACCACGAACAAGGTCTCGATGGGATTCATTGCCGCGTGCAGCGCTTTGATCTCCGCCATCATCGCTTCATCGACTGCCAGACGTCCGGCGGTGTCGACGATCAGCACGTCGTGGTGATGTTTGCGTGCGAAGTCGAGTGCGGCGAGTGCGATGTCCAGCGGCTTTTGACTGACATCGGAGGGGAAGAAGTCGGTGCCGAGTTGCTGTGCCAATGTGCGCAACTGTTCGATAGCGGCCGGACGATAGACGTCGCAGCTCACCAGCAATACCTTCTTCTTATTTTGTTCGCGTAGCAGTTTGGCCAGCTTGCCGCTGCTGGTGGTCTTACCTGCGCCTTGCAAACCCGCCATCAAGATGACTGCAGGAGGAACGGCGGCAAGATTGAGCGCGTCGTTGTGCTCACCCATCAGTTTGGTCAGCTCGCGGTTCACAACGCCGATGAGGGCTTGTCCCGGAGTCAGGCTGCCGATGACTTCTTGTCCTAACGCGGCTTCTTTGACTTTGGCGATCAGCTCTTTGACGACGGGCAAGGCGACGTCCGCTTCAAGCAGGGCGAGGCGCACTTCGCGCAAAGCATCTTGGATGTTGCTCTCAGAGAGTCGCGCTTGGCCGCGCAGATTCTTGACGATGCCACTGAAACGTTGCGTTAGATTATCCAGCATTGAGTACCTCTATAAATTCATTTTCCGGGCAAACCGCTGCGTCACGTGCTCGCTCATTCCTTGCCTAACTTTATGATATGTCTCGTCGCTCACTGCGCGGTTCCTTGCGCTTCATCCCGCAAAAGTGAATTTCTAGAGGCACTCAAAGATGGGCATATGACTTGGTGTAGAATCCGCACAGTCTAAAACATCTGCACTCTCCATGTCGAACCAAGCCTTACATCTGCTGACCTTTGTCCTTTATACCGTTCTGGCTATTCTGTTCTGGCGTGCGCAGGCAGCGGGAAATGCCGAGCAGCAGAATCGCGGTATGTTGGGTCATGCCGTCGCCGTACCCTTGGCGCTACATGGCTGGTTGTTGTACGACACTCTGTTCATATGGGGTGCGCTGAATCTTGGCTTGGTCTACGCCCTTTCGCTCATCCTGTGGCTGACTGTTTTGGTGTACTGGTTAGCGCGCTACTTCTATCCATTGTGCAGTTTGCAAACTTTGGTGTTGCCGCTGGCAGCTTTAAGTACCGCTCTGCCCGCCATATTTCCTGAGGCGCACATCCTTGCGCAACCCGCATCTGCGCTGTTCGATACCCATGTCTTGGTGGCGATGCTGGCTTACAGTCTGTTTACCATCGCAGCTTTGCATGCAGGGTTGATGTCTTTGGTCGAAAAACAACTACACCATGCCAAGCTACCCAAGGTTTTGCAGAATCTGCCGCCTTTACTGACGATGGAAAGCTTGCTGTTCCGCGTCATCGGGGTCGGATTCGTGCTGCTGACCATCACCGTCGTATCGGGGATCCTGTTTTCCGAGAACATCTTCGGTCACGCCTGGCAATTCAACCATAAGGTCTTGTTTGGAATGATCTCTTGGGTCGTGTTTGGTGTTCTTCTCTTGGGACATCATTATTATGGTTGGCGCGGCCATACGGCGGTGCGCTGGACCTTGAGCGGCTTTGGTTTCCTTGTGCTGGCCTATCTGGGCAGCCGTTTCGTCCTAGAAGTCCTTCTTCATCGCTGATTCTTCAATCTAAACAATCCTTGCCAGAGATCGGCAAGGTGTCGTAGAATTCGCGCCCTTTGGCGTTGGCCAAACAAATTTTTCATTGGGAAATCATTATGGTAGTCATTCGTCTTTCTCGCGGCGGCTCAAAGAATCGCCCGTATTACAACGTAGTCGTTGCTGATTCTCGCAATCGTCGTGACGGTCGTTTCATCGAGCGCGTCGGCTTCTACAATCCTTTGGCAGCTGAAGGTTCTGAAGGTCTGCGTATCGCTTTGGATCGCGTGACTCATTGGCAAGACAAGGGCGCGCAATTGAGCGAGACCGTTGGCCGCTTGGTTAAAAAAGCCGGTGCAGCAGCCAAGGCCTAACGAGGCAAGCCCCATGGTCGTCATGGGGAAGGTGGTCGCAGCGCAAGGTATCCAAGGTTGGGTGAAGGTATTGCCCTTCACCGAGTATGTGGAGAGTCTGCTTGATTACGACACTTGGTATATCGGTGACGAACAATCATGGCGTCCGATCAAAGTGTTGGAATCCAATGTCCACGGTAAATTGGTCGTGGCGAAGCTGGAAGGCATCCCAGACCGTACTGCAGCTGAAACATATAAAGGTCAGTTGATCGCAGTCGCACGCGACAGCTTGCCAGCGCAAGTCGAAGGCGAATACTACTGGTCTGACTTGATCGGTATGTCGGTGCTGAACCTTGAAGGTCATGCGTTCGGTATCGTGGACTCGTTGCTAGAGACAGGTGCCAACGACGTGCTGGTGGTCAAGGGTGACGGCGGAGAGACATTGATGCCGTTCATCGCTAGCGTGATCCAGCAAGTTGATCTGAACAACAAGACCATCCGGGTGGATTGGCAGGCGGACTACCTTAAATGAGGTTCGATGTAATCACCTTGTTTCCCGAGATGTTCGACGCCATCACCAAGTTCGGTGTGACGCGCAAGGCAGTTGAGTTAGGCAAGTTCGAGTTGCAAGCGTGGAATCCAAGAGACTTCACGACTGACAACTACCGCACCATCGATGATCGCCCTTACGGCGGCGGCCCTGGGATGGTGATGTTGGCAGAACCGTTGGAAAAGGCCATCAGCGCAGCGAAAGCAGCGCAGGCGGCAAGCGGAGTGAAGAAGAGTCGAGTGATCCATCTCTCTCCGCAAGGCAGGCAACTCACTCACGAGATCGTGATGGAGTTGCTGGCGCGAGACGAAGGATTGATCTTGTTGGCGAGTCGTTACGAGGGTGTGGATGAACGCCTCCTACGCCAACAAGTGGATGAAGAGCTTTCCATCGGAGACTATGTCTTGTCCGGTGGTGAGTTGGCAGCGATGGTGGTGATGGACGCTTTGATACGTCAGATACCCGGAGTGTTGGGTGATGATGCATCGGCACAGCAGGATTCTTTCGTACAAGGTCTGCTGGATTGTCCGCACTACACGCGTCCAGAGATTTATAACGGTGAGGCGGTTCCGGATGTATTGCTGTCTGGACACCACGCCGAGATAGAGAAGTGGCGATTGAAGCAGTCGTTAGGCAGGACTGCTGAACGTCGTCCAGAATTGCTGGCAGCACGCCAGTTAACTAAACAGGAAGCTCGGCTACTGGCTCAGTACCAGCAGGAACAAGCTCCCGCAAAAGAAGAGGAAACAAAATGAATCTGATCGGAATTCTTGAAAAAGAAGAAATCGCACGTCTGAATAAGACTATCCCAGGCTTCGGCCCCGGCGACACAGTCATCGTCAACGTGAACGTTGTCGAAGGCGACAAAAAACGTACACAGGCTTTCGAAGGCGTGGTCATCGCAAAGCGCAACAAAGGGCTGAACTCCAGCTTCATCGTGCGTAAAGTATCCTCCGGCGAAGGCGTCGAGCGTACTTTCCAAACTTACTCACCGAGCGTTGCCAGCATCGAAGTAAAGCGTCGCGGCGATGTACGTCGTGCCAAGCTGTACTACCTGCGCGATCGTTCTGGTAAGTCGGCACGTATCAAGGAAAAATTGCCAGCACGCAAAGTCGCTGCGTAAGCAACGGTTCTGTGTGGTAAATACAAACGGGAGCTTCGGCTCCCGTTTGTATTTTCGGGCTATCATGCGGTCATGCCATTCCAAGCCATCATCGCCGCACCTTTCGGTAAGCTCGCCATCCGTTGTTCGGATGAGGATTTATTGGGTGTCGAGTTCGTCTCTTCCCGCATGAAGTTGTTAGCTCCCACAAGCCTGATGGCGCGGGAGATATGCGATCAGTTATCAGCCTATTTTGCCGATGCGGGTTTCGAGTTCGACTTGCCCTTCACGCTTGACGGTACACATCACCAGTGTCTTGTGTGGCAGGCGATGCTAGATATTCCTCGCGGGGAGACGCTGACCTATGGCGAACTGGCGAAGCGGATCGGCTCCAGTGCACGTGCGGTGGGGCAGGCGTGTGGCAGCAATCCGTTACCCATCGTCATTCCGTGTCATCGGGTGGTGAGCGTGTCAGGTCTGGGCGGCTTCATGCATCACGCTGAGGGGGGTGCGCTCGATATCAAGCGGTGGTTGTTGGCACATGAACGACGCTGAGTTGTTGGACGAGTTCAGCGACGCGCTGTGGTTAGAGGATGGCTTGTCGCGCAACACCCTAGAAAGTTATCGACGCGATCTGGATAAATTCTCTATTTGGCTGGAGGCGCAACGCGGTTGCGGTATTGCCGCAACCACGCATGCAGACATCCAAGGTTTCTTGGCGCATCTGGTCGGAGGGCAGAAAGCTAAAGCGACTTCGACCTCGCGCGCCATCTCTAGCCTCAAACGTTTGTTCCGCTATCTGCTTCGTCAGAACAAGATCGCGACCGACCCTACTTTGCAGATCGCTACGCCGAAGTTGCCGCGCAGTCTCCCCAAGAGTCTTACCGAAGAAGATGTTGAGTTGTTGTTGAACACACCCGATGTGCAAACCCCGTTGGGGATGCGTGACCGCACAATGCTGGAGACAATGTATGCCAGCGGTCTGCGCGTGTCAGAGCTCGTCACCCTGAAAGTGGCTCAGGTCAGTCTGGACATGGGTGTGACGCGCGTGATGGGCAAGGGTAGCAAAGAGCGTCTCGTGCCTTTGGGGGAAGAGGCGCTGGATTGGATCAAGCGATATTTGGCCGATGTACGCCCCGTGTTGCTAGACGGCAAGTTGACTGATGACTTGTTCGTCACCCAGCGTGGCGAAGGCATGACGCGCCAGATGTTCTGGCATCTCATCAAGAAACACGCGAAGTCGGGAGGGCTGCATAAGCCCTTGTCTCCACATACTTTGCGCCACGCCTTCGCCACGCACTTGCTTAACCATGGTGCCGACCTGCGTGTAGTACAG
>JAVBYP010000087.1 GCA_030823965.1 Sideroxydans sp. | reverse complement strand
TATCGGATTCGAACTGATGACCTACCGCTTACAAGGCGGTTGCTCTACCAACTGAGCTAAGGCGGCGATACTGGTGGGTCGGGCGAGATTCGAACTCGCGACCAACGGATTAAAAGTCCGCTGCTCTACCGACTGAGCTACCGACCCCTCCTAAAAAGGAGCGCGCATTATACGGGTTTGACCTCGACTGTCAAACGAATCACACCCCGTGATAACGCGTGGAATCGGGCACTCCAGCGGCGGCGAATCCTTCGCTACGTAAACGGCATGAATCGCAACGCCCACAGGCTCTTCCGTCCGCATCGGCTTGATAACACGACACGGTGATCGTGTAGTCCACGCCCAAACGAACACCCTGCTGGATGATCTGCGCCTTGCTCAAATGCAACAGCGGGGCATGTAAAGTCAGCGGTTTACCTTCCACGGCGAATTTTGTGGCTAGATTCGCCATGCGCTCGAACGATTCGACGTACTCAGGGCGGCAATCGGGATAGCCAGAGTAATCGACGGCGTTCACGCCAAAGAAGATGTCTTGCGCCTTCAGCACCTCTGCCCATGCTAGTGCAAGTGACAGCATGATGGTGTTACGCGCGGGAACATAGGTCGATGGGATGCCTGTGCTGGCATGCTCTGGAACAGCGATCTTGTTATCCGTGAGAGATGAGCCACCGAATGCGGTGAGGTCGATATTGATGACACGATGTTCGCGCGCACCGATAGCGCTAGCGACACGTTGTGCAGCAGCCAATTCGGCATGATGGCGTTGACCATAATCCACGCTCAATGCATAACACTCAAACCCTTGCTCACGTGCCATCGCAAGTACGGTCGCCGAATCCAAACCTCCCGACAATAGAACGACTGCTCTTTTCATACTTAGTGCCCCGCCTCGTTTCCCCACAATATTTTGTGAAGTTGTACCTGTAGGCGAACCGGCAAGCGGTCGCGCAAGATCCATTCAGCCAATTCTTTCGGCGCAAGCTGACCTTGCGCAGGCGAGAACAAGACATCGCAACGTTCTGCCAATCGATGTTCAGTCATCATTTGTCTCGCCCACTGATAATCGGCCTCGCCACACAGCACGAACTTGATCTCGTCCTGCGGGTTCAGATGCGCTAGATTGCTCAATAGATTCTTCGCCACCTCACCCGATGCAGGTGTCTTGAGATCGACCACTTTGGAAACGCGCTCATCCACACCCGACACATCTAGCATGCCACCCGTTTCAAGCGATACCTCATAGCCCTCATCACACAATGCTTGCATCAACAACAGACTGTTCTTCTGAGACAAGGGCTCGCCTCCTGTCACCGTGATGTATCGAGGCGAGTATTGCGCGACCTGCTGCAATATGGACTGCAAGGACATCGTCTGCCCGCCAGTGAAAGCGTAAGTCGTGTCGCAATAGGTGCAACGCAGCGGACACCCCGTCAATCGCACGAACACCGTGGGCAGACCGACACGGCTCGTCTCCCCTTGCAGTGAGAAGAATATTTCGCTGATGCGCAACGATTCGTCGGCTAGATTTGACATGAACGAGTGGACTTACTTAAGAGTGGCGAGACGCTTCTTGGCTTTTTCTGCCGCATCACTACCGGGGAATTGCGTGACGATCTGTTTGAGTGTCTTCTTGGCTGCGGTCTTGAACTTCAATTCCACTTGGCACTCAGCCGTGTTCAACATCGCCTCCGCCACGCGTGGATGATCTTGAAAACGAGTGATGAGGCTCTGATAGCTATCCTGACTATTGGCGTAATCGCCCGATAAGAAATAGGAATTACCCATCCAATAATAGACATTGGCTTCATGCACAGACTGCGGGAATTGGCGCAAGAAATCGCGGAATGCGATGGCAGCACTTTGGTAGTTCTCAACCTTGTAAAGGCCGTAGGCCACTTCAAAGGCTCGGTTCTCACCGATGGGGTTCGTACTTACGTCCTTTGTCGCATCCACTAGATTGGAGCCCATCGGCTTAGGTGCAACACCCACCTCGCCCGACTCGATTTGGCGCAACCTCGCATCCAGATCGATATAAAAATCTTTTTGTCGCTTCTCGACATCTTGCAGGTTATGAGCCCACTCTTCATTCTGACCACGCACTTTGCGCAGTTCGTCTGAATGTACTTCCAACTGCATCTGCAGATCCAACATAGCACTGATGGAATGCTTGTTCGCTGCTTCTGCATCAACAAGCTGCGCTTCCAACTTCGCGATACGTGTTTCTAGTAGCTGTATCTGTTTGCGCGCATCTTCATCAGAAAACAGCCCCGCATGAGCGGGGCTGTTTACCAACAACAAGCTGCACAACAAAAAATAGACAGCTTTATTCACTTTTACTTGGCGATGTCGTAGCTGATCTCAGCACGACGGTTCTGCGCCCATGCGGATTCGTCATGACCTGTCGCAACTGCCTTCTCTTCACCATAGCTCACAGTAGAGATCTGGCCTTCTTTCGCGCCGGCTGCCACCAAAGCCTTCTTGGTGTTCTGAGCACGACGTTGGCCCAATGCCAAGTTGTATTCGCTGCTGCCGCGCTCATCTGCATAACCAGCGACGCGAGCCTTCAACAAAAAGACTTTGCCGAGGTTCTTGCCGTGCGCCATGATGATCTCTTTATCCGCATCATGGAACACATCGATGTCGGTATCGAAATATACGGTACGTTTGTCGAGCAAAGCGAGTTCAGCCGCTTTTGCATCTGCATCCGCTTTAGCCTTTGCAGCGGCCGCATCCGCAGCAGCGGGATCAGCAGCCATGTTGGAAGTCGCAGCGACGTTGGAATCAGCAGCCGATGTTGGTGTAGCAGATGTATCCGCAGCCGTGCTTGCTTGTGGCGCTGCAGGTGCAGTAGAAGTTGTTTCTTTTTGCGCTGGGCTAGAACAAGCTGCCAGCAAAGACACGGTGATCATTCCCAAGATTAGTTTATTCATTTCGTACCCTTTCAATCAATTCATCGCTTTGATAAAAGGCCCCCAGACAGGCTCACGAATATCCCCACTCTGAGCGACCATTTTTTGCTTCACACGTCCGTCACTTGAAACAGTTGCCAATATACCACGCCCAGAGGACTCTGTAGCGAACAGCACCAGTTTGCCGTTGGGGGCGAAACTTGGTTTTTTATCCCGCGCATTCGAAGTCAAGTACTGGACTTGCTTGCTTTCCAAGTCATGCACCACGATGGAGAAAGTACCTCCTGAATAAAGGGAATAGACGACGTTCTTACCATCAGGGCTATACCTTGGTGAAAAACTGTTGCCGGATTCGAAAGTCAGACGCGTGGCACGCCCACCGTCTATCGACATACTGTAAATCTGCGGCGATCCACCCCTGTCTGAAGTGAACAACAATGATTTCCCATCTGGCGAAAAGGTCGGCTCGGTGTCTATCGTATCGCTGAACGTGATACGCCGAAGATCCGATCCGTCGACGCCGACCAGATAGAGCTGAGAACTATTATCTCGCGTCAATACCAGCGCCAGCTGGCTACCGTCTGGCGACCATGCCGGCGCACTGTTGCTACCTGGAAAAGCCGCCATCAACACACGTTCACGCGTACTCAAGGTCTGCACGAACACCATGGCGCGTCCCTGCTCGAAACTCACATAGGCGATGCGCGTCCCATCGGGAGACCACGCGGGCGACATGATCGGCTCCTTCGAACTCAACAAAGCCTGCTCGCCAAAGCCATCGCTATCCGCGACCACCAAGCGGTAATTCCCTTCGTGACGATTCACATAGGCGATACGTGTACTGAACACTCCAGGCGTGCCCGTGAGTCTTTCATAGACCCTGTCTGCGATGTGATGTGCGATGGCGCGTGACTGCTGCTTATTTGATGAGACCGTCAGCTTCAATAGTTCGCTACGGCGCACCGTATCAACCAGCTGGAATGTGACAAACAGCTTGTCGCCTGATTGCTGAGTGACCGAACCGATGAGCAATGCCTCAACACCGTTCCATTCAGTGAAATTTACCGCACTCGCGTCCCGTGGCGCCCTACCAGCAGGGTCGATCAACTTGAACAGGCCCGTACGCGCCAGATCCTTCGACACCACTTCGCTGATGCGCTGCGACTCGTCCTCACCCGCGAAGCGGATCACAGATACCGGCGTTTGATGCTCACCCGCACCGGTGATCTCGATGCTCAATTCAGCCTGTGCGAATCGAGTAAGACAAAGGAGAAAAGCGAAAACAGATATTCGAAGCATATTATTCCTGTGGTTTGATCATCAGGCGTAGCTCCCTGAACAATTTTTGCAACCCGACGTCGGTCGGCAATGGCAGTGGTTGCGCCTTGTAGATGGCGCGCTCTGCCGCATCGTCGTATGCACGATTGCCGCTACTTTTCACTAACTGCACATCCATCACCATACCGCCCGGCAACACCGTCACCTTGAATTCTGCCTTGGCATCCGCCGGAAGATTAGGCGGGATACCCACGATGTTGCGTCGTATCTTGCTGCGTATCATATCTTGATAGCGCCCCACTTCAGCCGAGGTTGCCGCTGCGATCTCTGCACGCATCGTCTCTTGCAATGCTTGACGGCGTTTCTCCGCATACTCTTCCAGCAAGCGCTGTTCTTCAGCCTGTTTACGCTCCTTCAATTCTTTTGCAGTTGGCTTGGCTGGTTCGACCTTGCTGATCTTCTTCTCGCGCAACTCGATGTCCGCAGACTTCTCCTGCGGCAACTCCACTTTCGGCTCGACAGAAGGAGGGGTTTCTACGGCAGGCACAGGCATCTGCTCTAAAGGGGGCGCTATGACAGGAAAGCTATCCCACAGTTCGACCGAGAATTCCTCCGGCGGATGCGACTGCCAACGCACCCCCAGCACCAACAATCCGATGAAAACCGCATGCACCACCAGCGCCAGCAATCCAGCGGGCACTCGATATGGGTCTTGGTAGTTCAGTGCGTGGCTCATTTCGCCTTGGTGAGCAGACCGATCTTCTTGATGTTCTGCTGTTGCAGCATGTCCATCACTTCGATCACCTCTTCGTAACGCACTTTTTTATCCGCAGAGATGACGACCGATTGTTCAGGATTGCTAGCGACCTTCTTCTTGATCGTCGCAGCCAGTTCTTCACGTGACACTGGCACAGCCACCTCGCCTTTGCTGTGGTCTCGCAACGCGAGCGTCGTGTCCTTCTTGATGATGACTTCGAGCGGCGAGACTGGCGGGGTGAGCGATTTGCCGACGCTAGGCAGATCGATCTGCCCCGGGTTCATCATCGGCGCAGTCACCATGAAGATGACGAGCAACACCAACATCACGTCGATGTAAGGCACGACGTTGATCTCGTTCATCAAGCGGTTGCGGGAGCGACGATACGATCTCATCGTTACGGAACCTTAGGGTTGGCGCTGCAACACATTGGAGAACTCTTCCGAGAAACTCTCGAATCGAGATGCCAAGCGATCGATGTCACGTGCATAGCGGTTGTAAGCCACCACGGCAGGGATGGCCGCGAACAGGCCCATCGCCGTCGCCACCAAGGCTTCTGCGATACCCGGGGCGACTTGCGCCAACGTCGCTTGCCCTACACTGGAGAGGCCTCGAAACGCATTCATGATGCCCCACACCGTGCCCAGCAGGCCCACATAAGGACTGACCGAACCGACTGTCGCCAGAAAAGAAAGATGTGATTCCAGATGATCCATCTCACGCTGGAAACGTGCGCGCATGGCGCGGCGCGTACCGTCCATCACCGCCGCACTGTCCACCCCGTGTGTCTTCTTCAACTTCACATATTCGGTGAAGCCCGCGGCGAAGATCTGCTCCAACGCACCTTGGTCGTGGCGTAGCTTGCTACTCGCCTGTTGATACAAAGTCACCAGATTCGGGTTGTTCCAGAACGCCTCTTCGAAGTCACGCGTCTGCCTCATCGCGGCGCGCACCGCGAACATCTTTTGGAAGATGTACCACCACGACATCAGCGACACGAACAACAACAATCCCATCACCATCTGTACCAGCAAGCTGGCATTGGCGATGAGATGGAAGAACGACAGGTCTTGCAGAATGTTCATATCATCAGTCCCACTGTTTTTTCAACACGTCTGGCACGCTCACCGGCTTGAAGGTCTCTACATTCACACACACGAGATGTACCTCACCTTCGGTCAGCAACTCCTCATCCCGTTTCACAGTCTGCAACAATGTGATGCGACTACGTCCGATGTCTTTGACTTGAGCTGTCACCGCCAACATATCGTCGAGCAGAGCTGGCTTCAGATACTCTAACTTCATCGAGCGCACCACGAATACCACACCCAATTGTTTCATCAGCCCAGCGTTGCTGTAACCAAAGGTGCGCAACCACTCAGTCCGCGCGCGCTCCATAAAGTTCACATAGCTGGCGTGATAAACGACACCGCCCGCGTCGGTATCCTGAAAATACACACGCACAGGCCATGAAAAGACTTTGTGCTTACTCATCCCACAGCCCCTTGTTATTGCCTGCGCTGCGCGGCTGGATCAGACCGAAATGTTGGTAGGCGTTCGCCGTGGCGATACGACCGCGTGGGGTACGTTGCAGATAGCCTTGCTGGATGAGGTAGGGTTCCAGCACGTCTTCGATGGTGTCGCGTTCTTCGCCTATCGCTGCCGCAAGGTTATCCACTCCAACCGGACCGCCCATGAACTTTTCGATGACGGTCTGCAACAGTTTCCTATCCATCAGATCCAGCCCTTGTGAATCCACATCGAGCATGGTCAGCGCAGCATCCGCCACTTCGCGTGTGGCATTGCCATCCGCTTTCACATCCGCGAAATCTCGCACGCGCCTTAGCAAACGGTTGGCGATACGCGGTGTACCGCGCGAACGCTTGGCGATCTCCAATGCGCCATCTTGCGAGATAGGTAACTCCAGCAAGCCGGAAGAGCGAGTGACGATGCGCTGCAATTCTTGCGCAGTGTAGAACTCCAATCGCGCCACAATGCCGAAGCGGTCGCGCAGTGGATTGGTGAGCATGCCCGCACGTGTGGTCGCACCGACCAGTGTGAACGGCGGCAGATCGATCTTCACCGAACGCGCCCCTGGCCCTTCGCCGATCATGATATCGATCTGGTAGTCCTCCAGCGCGGGATACAGGATCTCTTCCACCACGGGTGACAAACGATGTATCTCATCGATGAACAGCACATCGTTGGGTTCGAGATTGGTGAGCAAGGCCGCAAGGTCACCTGCACGCTCCAACACTGGGCCGGAAGTGTGGCGAATATTGACCCCCATCTCGCGCGCGATGATCTGCGCCAAGGTGGTCTTACCCAGACCGGGTGGGCCGAACAGCAAGACATGATCGAGCGGTTCTTTGCGCTGCTTCGCCGCCTGGATGAATATCTCCAACTGCCCGCGTATCTTCTCTTGTCCCACGTATTCATCGAGCTGCTTGGGACGCAACGCACGCTCCAAAGCCTCCTCTTGCTGCGAAGCGGGAGCGGCAGAGATGATGCGCGGCTCAGTGGTCAGGTCGTCGTGTTTGATCATGCTTTGGATAATAACTTAAGCGCTTGGCGGATGCCGCCCGAGACATCGGCATCCTTGGGCAATTGCTTGGCTGCCCAGTCCGCCTCTTTCTCGTTGTAGCCCAAGGCCAACAGAGCATTCACGATATCGTTGCTGGCGGACGAAGCGACTACCGAACCGAGTGCCGCCCCTGCGCCGCTCACCGTGAATTTACCTTGCAGTTCCAGCAACAGACGCTCGGCGGTCTTCTTGCCCACACCCGGTATCTTGGTGAGTCTATTCGCATCCTTGTTCGCTACCGCTGCTGCAAGGTCGGCGATGCTCAAGCCAGATAACACTGAGAGTGCCAGCTTGGGGCCTACGCCGCTGATCTTGAGCAGTTGGCGGAAAGCGATGCGCTCCTCGTGTGTCAAGAAACCAAATAGCAGATGTGCATCCTCGCGCACGATGAGTTGCGTGTGCAGCACCACCTTCTCATTGAGTGCAGGCAGGTTGTAGAACGTACTCATCGGCACGTCCACTTCGTAACCCACGCCCTGCACATCCAGAACGATCTGCGGTGGGTTCTTTTCTAGCAATGTGCCGCTCAATCTTCCGATCATGTGCTTCCCTTACTCAATATCAATGCTAGCGATAACAGGGCGCCATGCACCATCATCGCAGCGATGGTTTGTTTGATGGCATCACCTAACAACTGCGGCTGTGCCGCGTGTCGCAACAACGAGCGCGCCGGCTTCACACTCAAAGGCAAAGCAAGCAGTGCCGATAGCGCCAGCAACGGCAACCAAGCCAGCGCCACACTCAGCAACAACCATAGATAAGCCAACGCAACAATCAGCACATATCCCCAGCGCGCATGTCGCACATCCAATCGTGCGACCCAATGTAACTTGCCTGCCGCCGTATCCGCCGTGCGGTCGGGGAACTGGTTGATATAGAGCAGATTCATCGTCAATAGCGCATAGGACAATCCCGCCACGAACGGAGCTACATCGTAGTGCTTGCTCTGCACGAAATAGGTCCCCACTGTGATGGATAGAATCCCTGCCGTCACACACAACTCACCCCAGCCTCGACTATTCAACTTGAACGGAGTCGCCGAATAAGCCCAGCCTATGAATAGACCTACCAACCCCACATATAGCAGTTGCGGTGCCGAGCGTGACATCAACCACAGCCCTGCCAACGCCACACCTGCCAACAAGGCAAACCCGAAATTGCGCGTCTGCACCAAGGTCAGCACACCGTTCTGAATGAAGCGGCTGCCTCCCGTGAAGGGAAAGATACGCTCCACGTTCTGCGCGTCCGTACCGTTCAGCGCATCGTAATAATCGTTGAGCACGTTCACGCCAGCGTGTGCCAGCAGCGCGAACAGCACGGTGACGACTGCCAGCGTCACATCAAAATCAAGGGTTGCATGCCACGCTACTGCCAGCCCAAGCAACGCTGCCATCAGGCTTGCCGTGATGAAAGCCGGACGGGTCGCCGCGAAATAACGAGACATTGGATTTTGAAAAGTCGTGAGTGTCGGCTCCAAAGGTTGTGTCATACTAATCTCCCGCCTTTGATGCGGAAGCCCTTGGTCGCCAACGCACCCAAACCCATCCCACTATGCGCATAACAGATCGCCCCCGCCAACGCATCCGCCGCATCGGGACTGGGCGTACCGGACAATTTTAGCAACCTCACCACCATCGCTTGCACCTGTTCCTTGCTCGCATGTCCATTACCAACGACGGCCTGCTTGACTTGGAGAGCGGTGTATTCCGCGACTGGGAGGTTCGCCTGCACGGCCGCACAGATGGCCGCCCCACGCGCCTGCCCAAGCAGCAAAGTAGATTGTGGATTCACGTTCACGAACACCTTTTCGATAGCGACTTGTTGCGGTTGATGTTGCGCGATGACCTCGCCCAGCCCACTCAAGATGACCTTCAAGCGCTCCGGCAATTCACCATCAGGCGTCTTGATGCAACCGCTAGCGACGTAATGCAGTTGCTGGCCTTCCTTGTCTATCACACCAAAACCCGTCACTCTGAGCCCTGGATCAATACCCAATATTCGCATTGTCATCGAGTCCCCAAGAAATCGAAGCACTGGTGATGGGTTTCAGTGGAGACTACCTTGCACACGCAAGTTATGTCGAAACTAAAGCCAGTGATGCGGAGACCCTGATCAATGCCGAGGATACGCATCAGCCGTCGATCGAAGCAGTGGTATAGACTTCTTGCACGTCATCACAATCTTCCAAGGCATCCAACAGCTTCTGCATCTTCACCGCATCGTCGCCTGTGAAGCTCACTTCGTTCTCAGGTCGCATGGTGACTTCCCCCATCTCCGGCTTGAAACCAGCCGCCTCTAAGCGCTGCTTCACATTCACGAACTCATACGGCGCGGTGATGACTTCAATGCTGCCGTCGTCATTATTGATGATGTCTTCCGCACCCGCATTGATCGCCACTTCCATCAATGCGCTCTCGTCGACACCCGGCGCGAACACCATATATCCACAGTGTTTGAACAGGAAGGCGACCGACCCGTCCGTGCCGAGGTTGCCACCATATTTGGTGAAGGCATGGCGCACATCAGCTACGGTGCGCGTCTTGTTGTCGGTCATGCAATCGACCATCACAGCCGCGCCATTGATGCCGTAACCCTCGTAGCGCAGCTCCATGTAGTCGGCACCATCCAATTCGCCGGCACCACGCTTGATAGCACGCTCGACATTGTCCTTGGGCATGTTCTGGTCGTAGGCTCTTTCCATCGCCAAACGTAGACGCGGATTGATATCGGGATCGCTCCCTCCCAGCTTCGCCGCCACGGTGATCTCTTTGATCAAGCGCGTGAATATCTTGCCCCGCTTCGCATCCTGCGCCCCCTTACGGTGTTGGATGTTCGCCCATTTACTATGTCCAGCCATGTCTCTATTCCTTGCAAAAAAATCCGCGCGAATGGTAACACCGCGGACACGTCCGACCCAAATACTCGGTTACTCGTCAACCAGAGTGAACATGGCACGTTTTAAGGCGTAGAATTCCGCCGAAGATTTTGCTTAACGAAGAAAAGGAGTATCACCATGAAAGTGCAACACGTATTGATGCTGACTGCAGGTCTTTTGCTTTCTAACGCGGCAATGGCCGATGATGGCGCGGCTTTGATGAAGAAACATAATTGCGGCACCTGCCACCAAGCTGAAAAGAAGACCGTTGGCCCCGGCATCAAGATGATCGCCGATAAATACAAGGGGGATGCGACTGCGGCAGACAAAGTCGCTGCTAAAGTTCGTAAAGGTGGTTCTGGTGTTTTCGGCTCGATGGCGATGCCAGCGACTCCAGCTAAAGTGAGCGATGAAGACATAAAAGCGATGGTCGCTTACATCCTGAAGTAATCATCCCCAGCATCAAACAAAAGGCCTCGCATTTCTGCGAGGCCTTTTAGTTTTTGGCGCCACCTTTATTTCTGGTCGGGCCTACCCACTCCCATACCACGAGGTGCGGGTGCATTCTCGTGCATCTTCTTCATGCTCTCGATCACTTCCTCCTTAGTCATCTTGCCATCCTTGTTGGCATCGATCTCGTCATAACGTTTGAATAACATCGGCATGCCGATCTCAGCCTCGTCTTTACTTAATCCGCCATCGTGATTGATATCGACCTCATCAAAACGACGGTCGAAAGGGTCTTGCCCCATGTCTTTCATCGGGCGTTGCTTCATCCCCATGCCACTGTCCATCTCTGCTTCACTCAGCTTGCCGTCTTTATTGGCATCCATCTCTTTGAAACGAGCTGCATGAAATGCCTCGAACTCTTTCTTGCTGACCGCGCCATCCTCGTTCTTATCCAATTCCTGCAAGCATGGGCCACCATACCCACCATGATGCTTGGCGGGGCAAGCTTGAGCCAACGGGGCGATGCTGAGCAGACTGCCTGCAACGATCAA
>JAVBYP010000278.1 GCA_030823965.1 Sideroxydans sp. | reverse complement strand
GCAAAGCACGACATACCACGCATCTGGCAAGGGATAGGCCTGTAACTGCTCCCCCACCCCCTCGGCAAAGGCGTTCTCGCCGAACACGAACACCGGCACATCCGCCCCCAGATTCAAGCCTAGCTGCATCAGGCGTTCGCGGGATAAGTCCAATGCCCACAGGCGGTTCAGCGCCAGTAAGGTGGTCGCCGCATCCGAACTCCCTCCGCCTAAACCGCCGCCCATCGGGATACGTTTCTCCAATTCGATATCCACCCCTTGTTTACAGCCCGTTTCCTGCTGCAACAGGCGTGCAGCCCTGACGCAAAGGTCTTGCTCCGGCGGCACGCCTTCCAGCGCGTTCAAGCGGTGCACTTCGCCATCCTCGCGCACGGTGAAATGAAGGGTGTCGTTGAGGTCGATGAAGCGGAACAGGGTCTGCAATAGATGATAGCCATCGGCACGGCGTCCGGTGACATGCAGAAACAGGTTGAGCTTAGCGGGTGCTGCGCAACTCAGAGACTTCACTGTGCTTCCCATTTGTCGACTTTGACGACCACATCGATCCCACGTCTGACCATGTTTATCTCTAGCGGCAAAGCATCGGCCTTGGTGGTCGTATAGCGCAGGTAATTTATCTCCCAGCCCTGCTGTACCAAGGTCTCTAACTGGCCGTATTTGTTGCGCTCCGCCTTGGAGTCGCTATCGGGCGATGGATTGGAGACGATCCAGTAGCGCAGGTCACTCAGAGGTACCGACCATCCCAATGTCTTTTCCATCAAAGATTCCGCATCCGCTGCTGCGTAGTGCTTGCCGTAAGCATCATCCAACGTCGCGCCATTGGCATCACGGTAGATACGTGCTGCTGTATAGCCCAATGGGCCTAGCAAGGTGATGTCGTCGTAACCGCGATGCTGCCAATGGATATCGACCGCATCATGGCGCATGCCATATTTGACGGCGATGCGCCCATTGAACGAGAACGGCGCATCCACAAAAGGAACACGCTGGACAGCGACGGGTGCTGTCGCACAGCCAGCCATCAACAACACAAAAACGAGCAGAAAGATACGCATAGGTCGTCCTTAGGGGATGAATCGTTTGATGACCGCTTGCAGGGCCTCGTTCTTGGGATTGGCTTTTGAGTTCTCGCTCCACACTTGTTGTGCACCCGCTTGATCGCCACTCATCCACAAGGCTTCGCCCAGATGTGCCGCGATCTCTGGATCTGGATTGGCTTGATAGGCGCGGCGCAGGAAAGAGATGCTCTTGTCGTATTGCCCCAAACGGAAGTACCCCCAACCCATGCTGTCGACGATGGCGATATCGTCCGGTGCCAGCTTGTAGGCTTTCTCTACCAATTCCATCGCTTCTGCGACACGCACGTTGCGCTCCAACCAGCTATAACCAAGCGCGTTATAGGGATGGGCATTGTTTGGATCGACTTTGATGAGCTTGCGCAACAACTGTTCGAACACGTCTGGCTTGTTCAACTTGTCGGCGATGAGCGCACTCTGATAGAGCAACTCAGGCTCATTAGGGAACTTCTCTAGCCCCTGCGCCAATACTTTGAAGCTCTCGTCATATTTTTTCGCCTCGCGCAAGAACTGCGATTCGATCATCAACAATTGGACACGTTGCGCATCATCTTTTGGCTTGGTTGATTTGAGTGTCTTGCGCGCCTCATCCAATTTGCCGGTCTTGTTGAGCAAGTAGGCGACACGCAGTTGCGAGGCATACAGATGTTCGCCGCCTTTGATCTGGCGATAGTGTTGCAACGCCATCACCTCATCTTTCTTCGCCTCCCCCAATTGGCCGAGGTAGTAGTTCAAGGTGTCGTCATCTTTGTCTTTCCCCTTGCTCGCCAAGGCCTGACGCAACTCTTGCTCGGCGCGATCGAGCTCGCCCAACTGCAATGAGATCATCGCGATGGCGAAAGCCAACTCAGGACTACCTGGACGTTGCTGTAACAAGCGTCCGAACTCTTCCCGCGCGGGAACGTATTTCTTCTGTTCTAACAACATGCGCGCGTAGAACAGACGCACGTCTTTCTTATCGTCATGCGACTCCAGATAGTTTTTCAGCAACGCCGCACTCGCCTCGGGATCTTTGCGCTGCATGAGCTGAGCCTCCAGCACCACGGCGATATCCCAGTCCGGACGCAAGGTCACGGCTTCATGCGCCTCGCTCAGCGCCAGCTCATGTTTGTTGGCGACGGATGCCGACTGTGCCAAGGCCCAATGCGCCTCAGGCACTTTGGGATACGGATGCGCCACTTCGATGAGCCAATCGAGTGCTGCTGCTTTGTCTGGTACGCGC
Organism: Sideroxydans sp.; assembly: GCA_030823965.1. Taxonomy (GTDB): domain Bacteria; phylum Pseudomonadota; class Gammaproteobacteria; order Burkholderiales; family Gallionellaceae; genus Sideroxyarcus. The sequence goes on along the minus strand of JAVBYP010000278.1, from coordinate 9,336 downwards.
GCCAACAAACCGTAAAGATTCATGAAGGAGCGACCGATGTTCTGCGGATCTGCCGCCAACAACTCGACCACATGAGGCTGAGCTTCTTTCAACTTGCCTCCACTCAACAACAGAGAGACCAACATCTGTTTCGCCAACGGCGAAGAAGGCTCCAGTTGTTGCCACAACTTGAAGGCTTCCACCGATTGATCGTATTGATGCGCTTCGAAAGTGAGCTGAGCGGCGCGACGGGCCACGCGTGGATCACGCGTGGTCTTCGCCAAGTCGAGATAGGCTTGCGCAGCCAACTCAGGACGACCACGCTGAGCGGCGATGTCACCCAACAGGAACTCGTATAACAGCCTGTCGGTCAGGGCGACAGCGGGCAGGTCTAGCTTAGGCGATTCCACGATCTGCTCAAGGTGCGCTCTGTCCGTACCTTCATCGACACTAGCAACGTGAACAGGCTGTTCGAGCGACGTCTTTTGAGGGGCGTTCGCACACGCAGTGAAGACTGGCAGTAGAAGGAGCAGCAGGTGCTGTTTTGTGAGGGTCATTTTGTTAGGCTAATTTGTAAGCGCAGCTTTGGTATGTGCTGACATATTAGGTTATATTCATCGCAACTCAAAACACCAGACACAACCCCACGATGGCATCCCCGACCACCCTCTCAGCACACAACCTGACGCGCTTCCACGGCGGTCGTAGCGTCGTGACGGATGTATCCCTAGAACTCCATCGCGGCGAGGTGCTGGGACTGCTGGGACACAACGGGGCGGGCAAGAGTACGACACTACAGATGCTGGCTGGCGCATTGACACCGAACAGTGGGCGCGTCGAAGTGTGTGATTTCGACATCGCCCGCAAACCAGCACTGGCTAAAGCCTGCCTCGGCTTTCTTCCAGAGCACCCACCCTTGTACAAAGACATGCGTGTGGATGACTACCTGACCTTCGCAGCCAAACTACATCGCGTCTTGCCTGCACAACTCACCGAGTATCTGAACTTAGCCAAGCAACGTTGCGGGTTGACTGACTGCGGCAAGAAACTCATCGGCACTTTATCCAAAGGTTATCAGCAGCGCGTCGGCATCGCACAGGCCATCATCCATCAACCTGCGGTCGTCATCTTGGATGAACCGACCGTCGGCCTCGACCCTACCCAGATACGCGACATCCGCGAACTCATCCGTGAGCTAGGCAACAACAGTAGCGTGATCCTTTCCACCCACTTGTTACATGAGGTGGAGAACATCTGCGACCGCGCGCTGATCCTGCAACAAGGCAAGGTCATCTTCAACGACACCACCGACGAGTTGCGCCGCCATAGTGACATCGAATCGAGCTTCATCCGACTCACCGCCATGCCGACGGAAGGAGCGACGAAATGATCCGCACACTCGCCAAGAAGGAACTGCACACTCTGTTCGTTTCACCCTCGACCTGGTGGATGCTCGCTCTACTCCAATTCATCTTCGCGTGGTTCTATCTCGCACGCATGGACGACTATCTGCAAGTACAAGCACAACTGGCGCAGATGGACAGCGCGCCCGGTGCCACCATCTCCATCGCCGCCCCACTCGCGAGCGTGCTCGCCATCGTGCTGATGATGTTGATACCGCTTTTCACCATGCGTCTGATCGCCGAAGAGCGACGCAACCAGACTTGGATATTGCTGACCACCGCACCCATCTCCGCGACTGATATCGTGCTGGGTAAGTTCTTCGGGCTGCTGGCGATGCTCTCCATCATCATCGCTGCCTGTGCCGTGATGGTGTGCTCCCTAGCACTGGGAACCCATGCCGACTTCGGCTTGATCGCAGGCAACATCCTCGGCGTGTGGCTACTTGCCGCCAGCTATGCGGCGCTCGGCCTCTTCTTCTCGTCACTCACACGCCAACCTGTCGTCGCCGCATTCGGTGCATTGGCGGTATCTTTCGGATTGTGGATGTTGGAGATGAGTAGCGGTGTAGTGCGTGTGCTTTCACCCAACGTGCATTTCCAGAACCTGAACGTCGGCCTCATCAGCACTGCAGATATCATCTATTTCGCGCTGTTCATCACAGGCTTCCTGCTCGTCAGCATCGAACGTATCCGCCGCGAACGGGGAGGTGTGTGATGACCAAATCCAACATGCGCCACCTGCTCTTCTACGTTCTACTCATCGCCAGTGTCATTGGCATCTATCAGCTTGCCGCACGTTTCCCCGCACAGTGGGATGTCACTCAGAACGCGCTGAATAGTTTGGAAGCGGGCAGTGCAGATGTATTGAAGCAACTAGATGGTCCGCTGAACATCACCGTGTACGTCACGGAGCAAGATGCCAAGCAAGGGGATGTGCGCAAACTGGTGCGCGAGTTCATCGCGCTCTACCAGCGCTATAAATCCGACATCAGCCTCACCTTCGTCGATCCGGTGAAAGAACCCGAAGCCACACGCAAGTCTGGCATCCGAGGCAATGGTGAGATGGTGGTGGAGTTCGCAGGACGCAAGGAACACATCACCACACTCAACGAACAGACACTGACCAGCGCCCTGCTACGTTTGGCGCATGGCAAGCAACAGATGGTGATGTATCTGAGCGGTCACGGTGAGCGCAAACTGGATGGCGGCGCCAACCATGACCTCGGTGAGTTTGGTCGCCGCTTGGAACAGAACGGCTACCGCATCGCATCGCTCAACCTCACTATCGCGCAAGACGTGCCGGACAACATCGGCGTGCTGGTCATCACCCAACCGCAGATGAAGCTACTTCCCGGTGAGACCACCAAGTTACTGCGTCATATCGAACGCGGCGGCAATGTGTTGTGGTTGCTAGATGCCGAGCCACTGCGCGGACTTGAACCTATCGCCGAGAAGATGGATATCGTGCTCACACCCGGTGTCGTACTCGACCCCGCCGCACAACAGATGAACGTCCCTGCCGATTGGACATTGGGAACAGGCTATGCCCCCCACGCCATCACACAGAACTTCGACCTCATCACCGTGTTCCCTTACGCGCGCGCGCTGAGTACGGAAGATGAATCGACATGGGAACGCCACATCTTGGTCGAGGGCGCGATGAACGGTTGGGTGAGCACGACAGGTGCAGCCCGCTTTGATAAGAAAAGTGATATCCCCGGGCCAGTGAGCTTAGCCCTTGCATTGCAGCGCAACGTGGGTGAACGCGAGCAACGTATCGTCGTCGTGGGTAGTGGCAGCTTCCTCTCCAACGCCTACTCGGGCAACGGCGGCAATCTCGACCTCGGCATGAACATGATGAACTGGCTGGCTGGTGAAGAACGCCTCATCACCATCGCGCCGCACACCGCCAAGGATGGTGCAGTCACTTTGAGCAAGCGTGAACTCACCGTATTGAGTGCCACCCTGTTGATCGTGATCCCGCTGTTACTCATCGGCGTGGGTGGGTGGTTGTGGTGGCGCAGGCGCTAAATGCCTGAACTCCCCGAAGTAGAGACCACCTTGCGCGGCATCGCGCCGCATCTACAAGGTGAGGCCGTCACCGACATCGTCATCCGCAACGCCAGTCTGCGTTGGCCCATCCCCAAAGGATTGCCCAAGCTGTTGCGCGGACATACCGTGCGCGGCTTGCATCGCCGCGCCAAATACATCCTCGTCACATTCGATCACGGCACACTCATCCTGCACCTCGGCATGAGCGGTAGCCTGCGTATCCTGCCGCATGGCACACCACCTGAGAAACACGACCACTTCGATCTCATGCTTGGCAATGGTGAATTGATGCGCCTGCGTGACCCGCGTCGTTTCGGTGCGGTGTTGTGGCATGAGGGTGAAGTGGCCGAGCATGCACTTCTCGCACATCTAGGCCCTGAACCATTGGGTAACGATTTCGATGCGCGGTATCTGTATGACGCGATGCGCAAACGTAGCGCCCCGATCAAGCTCGCCATCATGGATAGTCAGTTGGTGGTCGGCGTGGGTAACATCTACGCTAATGAAGCGCTGTTCCGTGCAGGTATCAAACCACAACTTGCCGCGAACAAAGTGAGCCGCGCGCGTTGCGAGCGACTGGTTCAAACCATCAAGGAAGTATTACGCGAGGCGATCGAACAAGGGGGTAGCAGTTTGCGCGACTTCATCCATAGCGATGGGTCGAGTGGCTATTTCCAGCAACACTATTTTGTCTACGGCAGAAAAGGCGAAGCGTGCAAACAATGTGGCACGCTCATCAAACACATCAAGCAGGGACAGCGCTCTAGCTTCTATTGTCCACTCTGTCAGAAGTGAACCTATCTTTCTAGATCGCGTTGCAACGCGCGACCTCTCCCCACTCTGTCGTATAACGCGGCGACCTATTCCCACTGCGCATCGCCCAATTCTGGCTCACACCTGCAGCCAGCAGTTTTAGTGTGCCACTCCCCATACGACGGTTGATCGCATCCATTGCGCTCATCAGCGCGTGTGATCTCATCTGCGTAGCCACATCATCGAACAGGGTGCGTGGTCGCGCCGAGGCGGGAATGATGTCTGTGAGCATCACGCCCGCTTTTTGATAAGCGTATCCGCTGCGATATATCTGGCGCAGGCCTTGCAGTGCGGCATGACAGAGATGCCGCGTGTCATCGCTGGGTTCGGCCAGCGGCATCAGGATGCTTTGCTGGTACTGCGGGTCTTTTTCCTTATGCGGATTGGTACGGATGTAGACCTGGATGCCGCTCGCCAATGAATGTTGGCTGCGCAATTTTTCTGCGGCGCGGGTGGCATAGGACACGACCGCCTGCTCCATCTCAGGCAAATTGGAAACAAGCGACCCGAATGAGCGCGAGCAGATGATCTGCTGTTTGTCGGGGACGATATCTTCCAGCTCTAAACATGCCTCGCCATTCAACTCGGCCACGGTGCGCTCCAGTACCACACTGAATTCGTCGCGGATGCGTTTAGGCGACACCCGCTGCATATCGAGCACAGAATGGATGCCCATCTCGTGCAACCTGACGCTGCTGCGTCTACCCACACCCCACACCTCGCCCACTTCGATGTTGGCGAATAGCGCGTCCCGTTCAACTTCCGTCATCTCGTTGAAGTTGCACACGCTGTTGTAGCGCGCCTGTTTCTTCGCTACATGGTTGGCCAACTTGGCCAGTGTCTTGCTCGATGCGATGCCAACACATACTGGGATGCCCACACCCTGCTTGATCGTCTGACGTATGCGTTGAGCATGATCACTCAGCTTACCTAGCGACTCCATACCAGTGAGTTCCAGAAAACATTCATCGATGGAGTACACCTCCTGCTGCGGGCTGAACTGTGACAGCAGAGACATCACCCGATTGGAGAGGTCCGCATACAACGCATAGTTGGATGAGTAAGCGATGATGCCGTGTCGCTTGGCGACATCCTTCATTTGATACCAAGGCAGCGCCATCTTGATGCCGAGGTCTTTGACCTCTTGTGAACGCGACACCACACAGCCATCGTTGTTGCTCAGCACCACCACGGGCTTGCCTTCCAATCGGGGTTGGAACAGCCGTTCACAGGAGACGTAGAAGTTGTTGCAATCTACTAAGGCGATGGCACGTTGCATGATGGGGTGATTAAGCGATACGAACCATTGCGGAGGTTCCGTCATCCCTAGATGCTCAGGAACGACGGAAGTAAGCCTTATTTGTACTTGCGCACCAAGCCCACCAGTATCCCGAAGATCTCCAACGTGCCTTGCGGATGGATCACCGGATAGTCAGGGTTCTCAGGACGCAGGACGAACTTGCCACCTTCCTTGCCCAAAGTCTTCAAAGTGAACTCCCCATCCACGATAGCGACCACGATGTCGCCCACGTTGGCTAGATTGCGCTTCTCCACCACGGCGAGATCACCGTCATGGATACCTGCACCGATCATCGAATCCCCCTTCACGGGGATCAAAGTGGTCTTGGAGGGCGTATCGATGAGCATGTCATCGATGACGTGATAGTCGCCATGTGACGAACCCACCATCACCGGCATCCCTGCCGGTACAGAAGCATCCGCCACATGGCGCGCAAAGAAGTTACTGGTCGGTATCCATATGCCATCCGGCGTGCGCTCGACGAACCCCGCCTTTTCCAGACGATCAAGAATGGCTTTCACCCAAGACTTGGAAGCGATGCCGAACACATCACACAAGGAGGCATAGGAAGGGATGCTCTTCCAGTCGGCGTAATAGTCTTGCAGTTTGGCGAGATACTCGGCATCTCGCGAATTGGATGGATTGGAATCGGTCATGGCGACACCTTTAACAGAACGAACGTGCTGAGCATCGTAAAGAACGGACGTTCTGATGTCAACCCAATAGACGATAAAAAGCCCGCCACAACGGGCGGGCTTTGCGGGAAGCAGGTACTACTTACTTGCCTTTAGCCGCCATCAGCGCTTCGTACTTGGCTTGCAACTGTGCGTTGGTCTCGACGTGCGCTTCATCCTTGGGGATGCAATCGACTGGGCAGACTTCCACGCACTGAGGTGTGTCGTAGTGGCCTACGCACTCGGTGCATTTCTTAGGGTCGATGACGTAGATGGTCTCGCCTTGCGAGATGGCGTCGTTAGGGCACTCTGGCTCGCATACGTCGCAGTTGATGCATTCGTCGGTGATGATCAGTGACATTGTTACTCTCCTTTAGTTGATTTTTTGATCTTTAGTTTCGCCTCTACCAAGGGCGATACGAACTTGCTCACGTCGCCGCCGAAGCGCGCGATCTCGCGCACCATGCTGGCGGAAATGAAGGTGTAGCGCTCCGAAGGGGTAAGGAAAACCGTCTCCACATCGGGATGCAGGTTACGGTTCATGCCCGCCATCTGGAACTCGTATTCGAAATCTGATACGGCGCGCAATCCACGCAGCACCACACGCGCATGTTTCTCGCGCACGTAGTTCATCAGCAATGCGTCGAAACCTTCGACCTTGACGTTGTGGTAATCCGCAAAGACTTCTTTGGCCATCGCCACTCGTTCTTCCAAGCTGAACAGCGTAGCGGCACGACTGGCCGCAACGGCTACGATGACCTCGCCGAACAGGCCGGCAGCACGACGCACGACATCCTCATGCCCGCGCGTGATGGGATCGAAGGTACCCGGATAGACGACTCTGATCATGCTGGCTCTCGTTTTAATAATTGGTGGTGCACCGCACCTGCCTTGCCCTGCTTCAGCACTTGCCACCCTGCTCCCGCATCGAACGGGATACCGCTTTCCACATAGACGACACCATTGGCGGTCAGCTTGTTCGCCAATCTCGGCAATAGTTGCTGCAAGTAGTCGCTTTGGAACGGGGGGTCTAGGAAGATGACATCGAATGCCACGTTCTCTTGGGAGGCGAATTTTAGCCCATCATCACAACGTAAGGCTATATTAGACAAGCCTAATTTTTTGGCATTGTCCTGCAAAGCCTTGTAGACGGCACGGTTGGATTCCACCATCACCACCTGCGCGGCCTCGCGTGAAGCCGCCTCGAAACCCAGCGCACCGCTCCCAGCGAACAAGTCCAGACAGCGCTTTCCATACAGGGTCTGCCCTAGCCAGTTGAACAAGGTCTCACGCACGCGATCAGGCGTGGGGCGCAGCCCTTCCGCATCGGGAAAGGTGATGATGCGGCTACGGTGGGTGCCGCCGATGATGCGTACCTTGTTAATTTGCCTTCTCCGCTTCAGGTGCGCCAACGATTATCGTCGCCATCGCTTTCGGATCGATGCGACGCTTGAAGGCATCGTGTATCTGTTTGGCAGTGACCGCATCGACTTGCTTGGTGAAGTCATCCAGATAGGTCAGCGGCATGTGGTAGAAACCGATGACACTGAGGTAATCCAATATCTTCTTGTTGCTGTCGATGCGCAGTGGGAAACCACCGATGATGTTGTCCTTGGCTGCTTGCAATTCTTTCTGAGTAACACCTTTCGCGACGAAAGCATCCAAGGTCTGACGCACCACCTTCAACGCTTCATCCGCTTGCTCTTTCTTGGTCTGCAAACCGATCTGGAACGCGCCAGGTTGTTGCATCGGTATGAAGTAGCTATAGACGCTGTAGGCCATGCCGCGTTTCTCGCGTACTTCGTTCATCAAGCGCGATACGAATCCGCCACCGCCTAAGATGTAGTTACCGACATACAAGGGGAAGTAATCGGCATCGTTACGCGCTATGCCGGGTGTGCCGATGAGGATGTGGCTCTGGCTGGCAGGATGGGTGATGCGTTGTTCGCTCGCCGCGATCTTGGCGGTGACCGATGGCAAGCTTGCGACCGCACCCGCTTGCGGCAGATCGGCGGTGAGCTGCTGCGCGATGGCTTCAGCTTGCTTGCGAGTCACATCCCCCATCAAAGCAACGACTGCGTTCTTGGCGTTGTAATGCGCACGATAGAAAGCTTCTAGGTCAGCGCGCTGTATCTTCTCCACATCAGACACCTCGGTCTGCCAACCGTAGGGATGGTTACCAAACACGGCTTTACCGAACGCTTTCTCAGACAGATGTTCGGGCTTGGTCTCCGCTTCTTTCAAACCGGCGATGAGGCTGGCTTTGTTGCGCGCCAGTACGGCTTCTGGAAAAACAGGTTGCTGCAACACGCGCGCCACAATATCCAATGCAGCATCACGTTCGACGACGCTGCTCAATGTACGCAAAGAGATGGCAGCTCTATCCGCATCGAAACTGCCGCCCAACTGCGCACCGATGTCGGCCATCTTGCGCGAGATGTCATCTTCGCTCAGCCCCTGTGCACCGGCATCCAACAGACCGTGCGTCATGCCTGCCACACCTAATTTATCGGCAGCATCGTAGGCATCACCCGCCGCGAAGTTCACCGCCACATCCAACATCGGCAGATCGTGATTCTCGACGAAGTAGACCTGCGCGCCGCTGGGTGCTTGCCAGTGCTGTATCTTGGGCGTGGCGTAGGCGCTGCTCGCTACACAACACAGTGCAAGGACTGCGATCAACTTAGTGCGCATGTGCGCCTCCCTTTGCCTGCTTGTTCTTTTCGTTTAACGGTTGCGGATCGAGCACCGCGACGGTCAGATGGTCATCCACCAATATCTCGCGTGCCACGTCTTGCACTTGCTGCGCAGTCACCGCTTGCAATTTCTTCAACATCACTGGGAGCGCGTGATGCGTCAGACCGATGCTCTCCATCTGCCCGATCTGCATGGCTTGGTAGAACACGGAATCCAATTTATAGACTTCGGAGGCAGTGACTTGGGCGCGCACACGCTTCAATTCCTCTTCGCTCACGCCGTCACGCACCACGGCTTGCAACTGTTCCCGGATAGCCGCTTCCAATTCGGCGATGGTCTTGCCGGAAGCGGGCGTACCTTCGAGCGTGAACTGCGACGGGCCGCGCGAGGTGCTGTCGTAACCGGCGCCGACGCTGAT
>JAVBYP010000067.1 GCA_030823965.1 Sideroxydans sp. | reverse complement strand
AAAGTGCCAGTGGATTTCTTGAGGGATTAGCAGTCGTCAAAAGTAATGGGCAGTTCGGCCTCATCAATCAAACAGGGGAATGGGTAGTCAACCCAAGAAAACTGTCTGCCACTCTCAATGGCTCACAGCATAAGTAACGTCTGAACGACTGCTTCAGGAAGTGGAGCAGTCGCCTTCTGTCTTGTTCCAGCCTGTTCTAACCGTCTCTTATGGCCGAAGAGCCGTCATATTCACAATTGATTTGTCCCGCGCAAAGCGATGATCAGTACGCAGTCAAACCTTGCCCATAGAACGGTGGTCTGCGCCGGTTCAGCCATTCCAGCATGATGAGTTCGTCGTCGGTGTGGTTGGCGACTTCGGCATGTGCCATGGACGGCATGCCGGTGTCGTGATGGATGTAGATGGGGTGGTCGTGGTGTTTAGTAACGATGCGCTCCACGCGCCCGGGTTCCGCATTCGGCTCGACTTCGGCTGTGCCATAGCAAAGGCAGAAATACACTTTCTTCGGCTCAGCCTCTATGTAGCATGCCGTGCCGCGAATGCCGATGACGGCAGTCGGTACCGCCAGTCGTTTCTCGCCGTGGTCGAACACTGACAGGATGCGGCCGCTGACGACGCGGAAGAATTCTTTGGTCGTATCCTTGCCGAATTGCACCACGCTGTTGCTACGTTGCAAGAAGGCATCGCGGCCGATGACGTAGATCGCCTCACCGTTCGCGCCGGTGGTGACTTTGTCTCCCGGCAACACTGGTTGCCCTTCGCGCGCCGGTTGTCCATTGATGCGCACATCACCTTTGAGCTTGTGTATGCCCTGCACGGAAGGATAGTTTCCGGCAGCCAGTGCATCGCGGATCAAGCCGGTGATACCCATGCCGGACAGCAGCCCTAAGGCGGTCAGTTGTTGCAGCAAACGACGGCGCGATCTATTCATTTCAGTCACTCCCATTTGAGGTTCAACAGTTTGATGGTAGCAGAGTCCGCTTGTAACGAAAGATATTCAGCCCATAGAAAGGACGAACAAATAGGCCGCTGGCGATTCAGTTGAAACAAAAAAACGGGCTTCCGAAGAAGCCCGTTTTTGATTGTTGCTCACGATCTGCCGCTCACTTACCCATTTCCAACATGAGCTGGTTGATACGTTTGACGAAGCCAGCGGGGTCATCCAACTGCCCACCTTCCGCCAACATCGCTTGGTCGAACAGCACTGCCGTCCAATCATCGAAGTGAGCGCTCTCTGCTTGCAGACGTGTCACCACGGGATGGGTCGGATTGATCTCAAGGATGGGCTGTGAGTTCGGTGCTTTTTGCCCTGCCGCTTTCAGCAGGCGCGCAAGGTTGCCGCTCATATCGTGCTCGTCTGCCACCAAGCAGGCAGGGGAATCGGTGAGTCGATGCGTGATGCGCACTTCCTTCACTTTGTCGCCCAAGCTCGCTTTGATCCTTTCGGTGAGTGGCTTGAATTCATCAGCCTGTTTCTCTTGCGCTTGCTTCTCAGCTGCATCTTCCAATGCGCCCAGATCGAGGCCGCCCTTGGCGACCGAGGACAACGATTTGCCTTCGAATTCGAACAGATTGTTCACCATCCATTCATCTACACGGTTAGACAGCAGCAGCACTTCGATGCCCTTCTTACGGAACACTTCGAGGTGCGGACTGTTCTTGGCGGCATTGAAACTGTCTGCTGTGACGTAATAGATCTTCTCTTGACCATCCTTCATACGCGCGATGTAGTCGCGTAGCGAGACGGCCTCCTCTGCATTGTCCGCATGCGTAGAAGCGAAACGGGCAAGTGCTGCGATCTTGTCTTTGTTGACAGCATCTTCACCGATACCTTCTTTCAGCACTTGGCCGAACTGCCCCCAGAACGTGGCGTACTTCTCTTTGTCGTTCTCGGCCATGTCAGACAACATGCCCAGCACTTTGCCGGTACAACCTTTGCGGATAGTTTCGATGTCTTTTGATTCTTGCAGGATCTCGCGCGACACATTGAGTGGCAGATCGGCAGAATCCACGATGCCGCGCACGAAGCGCAGATAGCTAGGCATCAGTTGCTCGGCATCATCCATGATGAATACGCGACGCACATACAGCTTGATGCCGTGACGTGCCTGACGGTCATACAGATCGAATGGCGCACGTGCGGGGATGTACAACAGTTGTGTGTATTCCTGACGACCTTCGACACGCGCATGGCTCCACGCCAGCGGATCGCCGTAGTCATGTCCTACGTGCTTATAGAATTCCTTGTACTCTTCCTCCGTGATGTCGTTCTTGCTGCGCGCCCACAAAGCAGATGCCTGATTGACGGTCTCATCCTCAGCCAGCGTCTCGTATTTGCCGTCCTTCCATTCCTCTTTGTTCATGAGGATAGGTTGCACGATGTGATTGGAGTATTTTCGTATGATCTCGCGCAGTTTGTATCCAGCCAACAAGTCGTCTTGGTCTGCGCGTAGGTGCAGGGTGATCTCGGTGCCGCGTGTCGCTTTCTCCACCATCTCGATAGAGAACTCGCCGCCGCCATCGGATTCCCAACGCACGCCTTGGTCGGACTTCTCACCCGCACGGCGGGTCAGTACGGAAACCTTCTCGGCTACGATGAATGCAGAGTAGAAACCCACACCGAACTGACCGATGAGGTGCGCGTCTTTTTGTTGGTCGCCAGATAGTTTGCAGAAGAAGTCGCGCGTGCCAGATTTTGCGATGGTGCCGAGGTTGGCGATCACTTCGTCGCGACTCATACCGATACCGCTGTCGCTGATGGTCAGCGTGCGCGCGGCTTTGTCGAAACTGACGCGGATGTAAAGATCGGATTGGTTCTCGTACAGCGCATCGTTATGCAGCGCTTCGAAGCGCAGCTTGTCGCAGGCATCGGATGCGTTGGAGATCAGCTCTCTCAGGAATATCTCGCGGTTGGAATACAGCGAGTGGATCATCAGCTGCAGTAGCTGTTTGACTTCGGTCTGGAAACCTAGGGTTTCACGGCTGGCGGTGGTGCTAGTGGTCATAGTTCCCTCCTTGGAAAAGTGTGGAGGGTATCTGGGGGTGAGCGGTATTTTTTCAAGAGGATTCAGGATACGGGATTCAGGATTCAGAAAATGCGGAGCCGCTGGTTCTCCTGAATCCTGAATCCTGAATCCTGAATCCTTAATCCTGAGTTTTATCCCGCTCGATCAGCGCATAGGCTGAGTGATTGTGGATAGATTCGAAGTTCTCAGATTCGACCACAAAAGCTTCGATGCGATCATCGGCATTCAGTGCGGCAGCTACGTCACGCACCATGTCTTCAACGAACTTGGGGTTGTCGTAAGCACGCTCGGTGACGAACTTCTCATCAGGGCGTTTCAACAGGCCATACAACTCGCTAGACGCATGTTCTTCTGCGTAACGCACCAACTCTTCGATCCACACCACACGCTTGGTGCGCACAGACAGAGTGACGTGCGAACGCTGATTGTGCGCGCCACGCTCTGAAATCTCTTTGGAACATGGGCACAGGCTGGTCACCGGGATCAGCACTTTCATGGTGAAGCGATAATCGCCTTCGACGATCTCACCGATGAAGGTGACGTCATAATCGAGCAAACTCTGCACACCGGATATGGGAGCAGTCTTGTTCACGAAATACGGGAACGACATCTCGATGTAACCCGATTGCGCTTCCAATTTTTCGGTCATCTCACGCAAGATGCTCTCGAACGATTCGACTGAGATCTCGCGTCCGTGCTGGTTCAATATCTGCACGAAGCGGGACATGTGCGTGCCCTTGAAGTTATGCGGCAAGTGCACGTACATATTGAATGTAGCGATGGTGTGCTGCACACCGACACTCTTGTCTTTGACGATGACAGGGTGACGGATGCTCTTGATGCCGACCTTATTGATCGCCAGATGACGAGTATCTGCACTGCTCTGTACGTCTGGGATGACTTCGGTAGGTTTCATGGCTGACTTCCTGAAAGATTTATGAGGCCGGATTGTATTCAATCCCGACTAATATACTCAAGCTATTTTCTTGCCGCCCGAGTTTGGATGGAACGAAGGATGCCCGCAGCATCCAAACCGGCATCCGCAAGTAATTGTTTGTGCTCGCCTTGTTCGATGAAATGATCAGGCAGTCCAAGATGCAACGTCGATACCGCAACACCCTGTTTGGCCAAACATTCTGCGACTGCACTACCGGCTCCACCTTGGATGGTGTTCTCTTCCACCGTCACGATGAGTGTGTGCTCACGCGCCAACCGCATCACCAACTCTTCGTCCAATGGTTTGACGAAACGCATGTTGGCGACCGTTGCGCCTAACTGCTTACCCGCCTCCAAGGCCGGCTCCAGCATAGAGCCGAAAGCGAGGATGGCGATGTCTTTACCTGCAAGGCGCACTTCACCTTTGCCGACTGGGATGGTTTGCAGATGATTCTCTGTCGCCACACCGGGGCCTGAACCGCGCGGATAACGCACTGCGGTCGGTGAGTTCATTTGATAAGCAGTGCTCAACATCATGCGACATTCGCTCTCATCGCTTGGCGTCATGATTGTCATGTTGGGGATACAACGCAGAAAGCTCAGATCGAAACTGCCCGCGTGCGTCGCACCATCCGCACCAACTAGGCCACCACGGTCGATGGCGAGCATCACGGGCAGATTCTGGATGGTGATGTCGTGTATGAGTTGGTCGTAGGCGCGCTGCAAGAAGGTGGAGTAGATCGCCACCACAGGTTTGTAGCCTTCACACGCCATGCCCGCCGCGAAGGTAAGCGCATGCTGTTCCGCGATGCCCACATCGAAATAGCGTTGCGGGAACTTCTCGGCGAACTCGGGCATACCAGAACCTTCACACATGGCGGGCGTGATTCCGACCAACTTCTCATCCGCCGCCGCCATGTCGCACAGCCAATCACCGAACACCTGCGTGTAGGTCTGCTGTTGGGTGGGTTTTGGAACGATGCCGCTAGTGCGGTCGAACTTGGATACGCCGTGGTAGAGCAGACAATCCGCTTCCGCCTTGTCGTAGCCCTTACCTTTCTGCGTGACGATATGCAGGAATTGCGGGCCTTCCAATTTGCGGATGTTGCTCAAAGTGTCGAGCAACACATCGATGTCATGTCCGTCGATGGGGCCGATGTAGTTGAAGCCGAATTCCTCGAACATCGTGCCGGGAATGACCATGCCTTTGAGGTGTTCCTCAGTGCGCTTGGCGAACTCCAGAACGGGCGGCATTCCCTTGAGCATCTTCTCGCTGCGGCTACGCACGGCAGCATAGAAACGTCCCGACATCAGCTTCGCCAGATAGTTGTTGAGCGCGCCGACCGGGCGCGAGATGGACATGTCGTTGTCGTTCAAGATGACGAGGACGTTGGCATCCATCGCCCCCGCATTGTTCAAAGCCTCGAACGCCATACCACCTGTCATCGCGCCATCGCCGATGATGGCGGCCGCGCGTTCATCGGAGCCGCGCAACTTGGCCGCCGCAGCCATACCCAGCGCTGCCGAGATGGAGGTGCTGGAATGCCCTGTGCCGAAAGTATCGTAAGGACTCTCTTCGCGTTTAGGGAATCCCGCGATGCCGCCCTTCATGCGCAGCGTACTCATCGCTGCGCGACGCCCCGTCAATATCTTATGAACATACGTCTGGTGGCCCACATCCCACACCAACTTGTCTTGTGGCGTATTGAAGATGGTGTGTAGCGCGATGGTCAACTCGACCGTACCGAGATTGGACGACAAGTGGCCACCCGTCTTGCTCACCGACTCGACCAAGAACTCGCGCAACTCCGCAGCGAGTTGTGGCAACTGGTCACGTTCTAGCTTGCGCAGATCTTCGGGAGATTTGATCGTATCGAGAAGTGTGTACATCAGAATTTCCGTAGCACGATGAAGTCGGCCAGCTCACGCAAACGGCGCGCTGAATCGCCGAATTCACTCAGAGTCTCTAGTGCTTCTTTATGCAGTCTTTGCGCCATCGCTTTGGCTTCTTGCAAGCCCAGCAGGCTCACGTAGGTCGGCTTGTCGTTGTCGGCATCCTTGCCTGCGGTCTTACCCAAGGTCGCGGTATCCGCCTCGCAATCGAGCACATCATCCACCACTTGGAAGGCCAAGCCGATGAGTTTGCCGAAGCGATCCAATTTATCGAGCTGTGCATCGCTCAGTCCATTGCCGCAATGGGCGCCTAGCAATATGGCCGCGCGTATCAGCGCGCCGGTCTTATGGATGTGCATCTGTTCCAACTCAGGCAACGTCAGTTGCTTACCCACACTGGCGAGATCGATGGCCTGACCACCTGCCATACCACGAGAGCCAGACGCCACCGCCAGCAACTTCACCATCTGCAACTGTTTGCTTGGCTCATCGCTCAGACGTTGTTCAGACAGGAATTGAAAAGCCAGACTTTGTAGCGCATCGCCCACCAGCAGCGCGGTGGCTTCGTCATATTCCACATGGCAAGTCGGTTTACCACGACGCAACACGTCGTCGTCCATGCAAGGCATGTCGTCGTGCACCAAGGAGTAGGCGTGGATGAGTTCGACGGCAGCGGCAGCGTAGTTCACACGTGCCACGTCTGCGCCGGCCAACTCACCTGCCGCAAAAGCCAATAAAGGACGCACCCGCTTGCCACCGTCCAACACGCTGTAGCGCATCGCGGCATGCAAACGTTGTGGCGCGACCTCTGCTGAGGGCAGCAGATTGCGCAACACGTCTTCGAATCGAGATTGCTGGTGAGCGACCCAGCTGGAGAATTCTTTAGCTATCACGCGTCATTACCTGCGGAGAAATCTTTCAGCACACCGTCTTCCAACACACGTACTTGTTGTTGGGCATCGTCCAACTTGCCACGGCAGAAGGACAACAATTCTGCGCCGCGTTTATAGGCCGCCAAGGAGTCTTCCAAAGACAGCTTCCCGCCTTCCATGTCTGTGACGAGTTGATCCAACTCGGTCATCGCCGCTTCGAAACTGACTGTTTTTTGTGCTTTACCGGCCATGAAAGATGCCCTGCTTGCGAAAGGCCGCCATTTTACCCAACCCCTAATGCTTGAGCCAATTATTGTTGCCCCACCCTCTGAATTCGGGGACAATCCCTGCCCCGTTTAACCCGTATTCACAGAGGAATCGTGGGTATGTCCGAAATAGCCAAGACTCAGCAGTTCAATCCCGTCATCGCGCAACCTCCGATGAGCTGGTACTTCGATCCAAAAGTATTGGAGACAGAGCGCCGCGTGCTTTTCGAGAATGGTCCGAACTACGTCGGACATGAGCTGATGGTGCCCAACCTTGGCGACTATCACGTGCTGGACGGCAATGCGCAGATGTTGGTGCGCAACCCGAACGGCGTGGAACTGCTTTCCAATATCTGCCGCCACCGCCAAGCAACGATGCTGGAAGGGCGCGGCAACGCCAAGACCATCGTGTGTCCGCTCCATCGCTGGACTTACAAGAACGATGGCGAGTTGATGGGTGCACCGCACTTCCCGCAGAACCCTTGCCTGCACCTGAACAAGTCACCGCTACAGAACTGGAACGGCCTGCTGTTCTCGGGCAAGCGCGACATCGCAAAAGACCTTGCGAATATGGGCGTGATGAAAGACTTGGATTTCTCCGGCTATATGCTGGATCGCATCCAAGTGGATGAATATGCCTTCAACTGGAAGACCTTCATCGAGGTGTATCTGGAGGACTACCACGTCGTACCGTTTCATCCCGGACTAGGTAACTTCGTGGATTGCGACGACCTCAAGTGGCAGTTCGGCGAACAGTACAGTGTACAGACCGTAGGCATCAGCAACGCACTGCGCAAGGTCGGCAGTCCGATCTATGGCAAATGGCAGGAACAGGTGTTGCGCTACTACGGCGACAAACTGCCCAAGTACGGCGCGATCTGGCTCACCTACTACCCTAACATCACGGTCGAGTGGTATCCCGGCACACTGGTCATCAGTACACTCATCCCACGCGGAACGGAAGCGTGCACCAACGTGGTCGAGTTCTACTACTTGGAAGAGATCGCGATGTTCGAACGTGATTTCGTTGAAGCAGAACAGAAGGCTTATAACGAGACTGCTGTGGAAGACGACATCATCTGCCACCGTATGCACCAAGGTCGCAAGTCGCTCTATCAACGCGGCATCGAAGAAGCCGGGCCTTACCAGTCGCCGACCGAAGACGGCATGTTGCACTTCCATGAGTATCTGAAGCGCAACCTCGCACCGCATCTGTGACCGTCGTTCCCGCTTAACAATGGGTTCGTTATGGATGCTCGTCGCAGGCCTGCTCTTCGCATGCATGGGCTCACTAGTCAAGCTCGGCGGCGCTGACTTCACCAGTAGCGAGCTAGTCTTCTACCGCTCCTTCTTCGGACTCATCATCGTGTACGCGATGTTGCATCGATCCAGACTCTCGTTCGCCACAGCCCATTGGCGCGGCCATATCTGGCGCGGCTTGTCCGGCACTATCGCCATGTTGCTGTTCTTCTACTGCATCACTGTATTGCCGCTGGCGACTGCCATCACCCTCAACTACACCTCGTCCTTGTTCCTATCCGTCTTCACCGTGCTGGTATTGAAAGACAAATTCCATGCTCCATTGACGACTGCTTTGGTGGTGGGTTTCGCAGGTATCATCCTGTTGCTACATCCCACACTGGAACAAGACCAACTCTTCCCCGGCTTGCTCGGACTCGTCTCTGGTGTGTTAGCAGGTGTGGCTCTGCTCAACGTGCGACAACTGGGTATGGCGGGAGAATCGGGCATACGCGTGGTGTTCTATTTCAACCTCATCGCCACCCTCATCAGCGGCGCCTGGATGTTCACCGACACCCTGCATGCACTCTCATTCAGCGACTTGCCCTTACTCATCGCCATCGGCGCATCAGCCACCTTCGCCCAACTCTTCATGACACGCGCCTACCGCACTGGACAGACCTTGGTCGTCGGTAGTCTGGCCTACAGCACGGTGGTGTTCTCTGCCCTGTTCGGATTGATATTCTGGAACGAGTCATTGAGCGTCAGCGCGTGGCTGGGTATCGCACTCGTCATCGCCAGCGGCATGTTAAGCTTGCGCCTAGCCCCAACCAACACAGAGGTAAGCAAATGATCACCATCGAAGACAAGACCAACCTCGTCAACATCGCCGTCATGGGCGACTTCACCCTCGCCGATTTCAAACAGTTCGAAGAGCACGCGCTATACAAACTCAAGAGTGGCGACCAGATCAACCTGATATTCGACCTGCGCGGCATGATCGACTACACGACGGATGTCGCGTGGGAAGAGATCAAATTCTTCAGCCGTACACACAATCACGATTTCAACAAGATCGCCGTCGTCACCGACGACCAATGGCTCACTTGGCAGGCTTGGCTGTCACGCTTGTTCGTGGATGCGGATATTCGGGTCTTCAACGAATACGCGGCCGCTCAGGAATGGGTAAAAGCCTAGATTTAGATTAGCCCAAAACAAAAAACCCGCATCGCTGCGGGTTTTCTTTTGCCTACCGGAACTTCACCGAATCACTTCAGCTTGGTTTCCTTGTATGCGACGTGCTTGCGAACCACTGGATCGAACTTCATGAATTCGAGCTTTTCTGGTGTGGTGCGTTTGTTCTTGTTCGTTGTGTAGAAATGCCCTGTACCAGCAGAGGATTCCAACTTGATCTTTTCGCGAGCGCCTTTTGCCATGACTCTTCCCCTTATATCTTCTCGCCGCGAGCACGCATCTCGAACAGGACAGCATCAATGCCGTTCTTGTCGATAGTGCGCAATGCAGCATTCGTTATACGCATAGAAACCCAACGATTTTCAGATTCCACCCACAAACGGCGTTGTTGCAGATTCGGCAAGAAACGACGCTTGGTTTTGTTATTCGCGTGGGAGATATTGTTCCCAACCATCGGGGCTTTCCCCGTTACTTGACAGACGCGTGCCATGACTAACTCCAGACCAGTTGCAAAAATGAGGCGCGGATTCTACCCCAAACCTTGAAACACACACAACCTAAACTTTAACCAACTCAAAATTACCCATTTCCCCCCAGAAATCCATCGATTTGGGATGCAGCGCAAGGCGTACAGCGCGCAACGACCGAGACATACCGTAGGGGTAGGCGAGGTTGTGAGCACTGCACAACGCCGCGATGCGCCCAAAGAATGGATTTATGAGCTGTTCTTTCTATACAAAGCCGACTGCGCATGCGCCTGCAAACCCTCGCCAAAAGCCAAGGTGGATGCGATGGCTCCTAGGGTTTGCGCGCCTTTGGCGGAGACTTGGATGAGGCTGCTACGCTTTTGGAAGTCATACACCCCCAGCGGCGAGGAGAAACGCGCCGTGCCCGAGGTGGGTAGGACGTGATTGGGGCCCGCACAATAGTCGCCCAGCGACTCGGAGGTGTAACGCCCCATAAAGATGGCGCCAGCGTGCTTGAGCTTGGGTAGCCATGCTTGTGGGTCAGCCACGGACAGTTCCAAGTGTTCTGGCGCGATACGGTTGCTGATGCGGCAGGCTTCATCCATGTCTTTCACATGGATCAGCGCGCCACGATTCTCAAGAGCGGTCTTGATGATGTCCTTGCGTGGCATCTGTTCCAACAGCCTGTTGGCACTCGCCGCCACCGCCTCGATGAACTTCGCATCGGGCGACAACAGGATGGCTTGCGCCAGTTCGTCATGTTCGGCTTGCGAGAACAAGTCCATAGCCACCCAGTCTGGATCGGTACCGCCATCGCAGATGACTAGGATCTCGGAAGGGCCGGCGATCATGTCGATGCCGCACACGCCGAACACACGGCGCTTGGCGGAGGCGACATAGGCATTGCCAGGGCCGACGATCTTGTCCACCTTGGGGATGGTGGCTGTGCCATAAGCCAACGCGCCCACGGCCTGTGCGCCACCGATGGTGAACACGCGATCCACCTTGGATAGATACGCCGCAGCCAGCACTAATTGGTTCTTCACACCATCGGGTGTGGGTACGACCATGATGAGTTCATCCACTCCTGCCACTTTGGCAGGCAAGGCGTTCATCAGCACGGAAGATGGGTAGGCAGCTTTGCCACCGGGTACGTAGAGGCCGACGCGATCCAACGGAGTGACTTGCTGACCAAGCATGGTGCCGTCTTCGTCCAGATAGGTCCACGAAGCCTGTACTTGCTTCTTGTGATACGAGGTGACACGCTGAGCGGCTTGCTCCAAAGCGAGCTTCTGATCGGCAGGCAAGCCTTCGAAGGCCGCCTTCAACTCAGATTGCGGCAATTCCATCGAAGCTTCAGTGATAGAGGGCAAACGGTCGAATTTTCGGGTGTATTCCAACACAGCATCGTTACCACGCTTCTTTACATCCGCGAGGATGCTCGCAACAGTAGCTTCGAGTTTGTCATCTGCCGTTTCTTCAAATGCCAACAGCTTGGTCAGCGTGGCATCAAAATCGGCTTGTTGGGTAGAGAGTCTTGTGATGTTCATTGAACTGCTCCGGCAAATGCATCCAGCATCGGTTGAATCGTAGTACGTTTAAGTTTCAGCGAAGCCTGATTGACTACCAAGCGCGAAGATATCTGCGCGATCTCTTCTACTGCGACGAGGTTGTTCGCCTTCAAGGTCGCACCACTACTCACCAAATCGACGATGGCGTCGGATAGTCCGACCAGCGGTGCCAGCTCCATCGAACCGTACAGCTTGATGAGGTCGACGTGCACGCCTTTAGAGGCGAAGTGTTCACGTGCCGTCTTCACATATTTGGTCGCCACGCGAATCCGTGCGCCCTGCTTCACGGCGGATTCGTAATCAAAGTCGCTGCGCACCGCGACCATCATGCGGCACTTGGCGATATTCAGATCGAGCGGTTGATACAGACCGTCGCCGCCATGTTCGTTCAGCACATCTTTACCCGCCACCC